>NZ_JAJEPR010000033.1:0-37226 GCF_020686945.1 Fusicatenibacter faecihominis
CAATATTTATGTGATTTCATTCAGATACCTCCTGCCGTTTTTCTTAATCATATACCTTTTAAAAGATATATACAAACTGGTATTTTGAATCAATCGACAAGCAGCTCGGATCTTCCACTATAAATTCATACCTTCAGCAAATAGGATATGGCAATAAAAATATATCCGGAGATTTCTCTTCCTACTGGATGCAGTCATCCTTAAAGATTTCACCAGTAGAACAAGTTGAACTTTTGAAAAATTTATATCGAAACAACTTCAACTTTACTCCTGCTAATATTCATGCCGTCAAAAATTCCATCCATCTTACCGCCTCTGAAAATGGAGAATTTATGGAAAAACCGGAACCGGACGAGTGAACGGGCAGGATATAAATGGCTGGTTTATAGGTTTTATAGAAAGCCAAAATAATACATACTTTTTCTCCACAAATATTCAAAGCGAACAACGTGCAACTGGTAGTAAAGCATCAGATGGTGCTTTATCTACTCGTATTGATTCGTCACATAAATATAAGCATCTTCCAACGTTGCAGGAATTGACATACACTCCAATTCTGGCTGTATTTCAGAAATCACTCTTAACTGCAATCCCCCCTCAACATACTGTTTAGATGTAATACGATACTTCTGTTCCACTTCTCTTGCTTTTCTTTCATCAGGTACTTTGCAAATCCAGATTTTCCCCTGTGCTTCTTCTGTCAAATTCTTCATAGAACCCGCATACAGAAATCGACCTTTATGCATAATTGCAAGCTGATTGCAGGTGGCAGCTAAGTCTTCTACCACATGAGTTGAAAACAAAACCGTTCTGTTTTCAGAAAAATCTACTAACAAATTGCGGATGCGAATACGTTCCTCCGGATCTAAACCGGTAGTTGGCTCATCCACAATTAAAAATTCCGGTTCATTTAAAAGCGCCTGCACCAATCCTACCCGTCGCTTCATACCGCCTGATAACTGCTTCATTTTCTTCTTACGATGTTCTATAAGACTGGTCTTTTTCAAATAATAATCTATCCGCTTTCTACATTCTGCTTTCGGAACACCTGCCAGATCTCCCATATACTCCAAACACTCCTGAACCGTCAAATTAGGATACAGTTCAATTTCCTGTGGTAAATACCCTATCTTTCTTTGGATTTTTTCATAGTTTCCTTCGCTATACAAAATTCCGTCTAATGTAACCATTCCGTTTGTAGGTTTAAGCACAGTGGTCAAAACTCTCATCAAAGTTGTCTTTCCCGCTCCATTTTCTCCCAATAGTCCAAATATCCCATTTGGTATATCTAAATCTGCATGGTCGATTGCTGTGACACTATTCTTAAATCTTACCGTTAAATCCTCAATATGAATACTCATAAATTTACCCTCTCTTTCTTACGATCTTCGGCAATGCCAGTAACAAAATCAGTCCGATACAAATACACAAGCCTTTCCCATACAGCCATGTAATATCGGCAGTATTTTCTATATCTCTAAAAGAATAAGAAAACAGATTCCATGCTCCAAAAAGTTTATCTCCACCTGTGGAATTTGTTGCTACCCATATCAAAAGACTGCTTCCAATTCCCATCCACATATTGCGAAAAAGCATAGACAATGTATTAGCCAATATTCCCCAAAAGAAAATAGTTACTACAATCGCCCCAAAACAGGTAATAAACTGAAGTATTTCACTTTCTGTTACTGGATGTGTAATTGGTTTCTGAAACGCAAAAAACAATCCATATCCAAGAACAGCGAGCAGCAGCAAAAAAGTTCCCTGTATCATCAGTCTCTGTATAATAGAATAGATTCTCTTTTTTATCTGATACAGTCTCTGAACTTCGGAACGGTTGCTTGTAATTTCCTGCACATAAGTATCTGCACAAAAAACAGCAGTCAATATCGCAAAAGGCGGCTCTATGGATAGTCCTATTTCATACGTGAAAACAACTGCACGAATCACACTTAAAATTACAACAAAGGATACTGCATAAGCAATTTTATAAAATGGCAGAACAATCTTCATTTCCTTCTTCATTTATATTCGCCTCCGCTTCCAAATCTGTATCGAAATCAGTATAATTACTACCGATACAATAATAAGAAAACTTTGATTTAAGAGCGCCATCGGGGGCGGTGTCGTATCAAAAAGCTGCCCCGGAAATCGTACCATGATTGCCAAAGGTTTGCCCCAATATCCGTAAACTCCCTCTGCATTAGTTCCGCCCAAATTGGAATACACCATATAAAGAATCAAAAGTGGTACACCCGGAAGTGGATTTTTAAATATGAGTGAAATCAATGTATATATACTCACAATCATCAGCATATTAGGCAATATATAAAGTACCGTAGAAGCCACAAAATCCCATAGTCGCACTTCAAATCCACTATCCTTTGTATAGATGCGGCACAATACCCAAAACAGTATATTCAAAATAGTTAGCACAAGCAAACAAATTGTAAATCCTGCACTCACTTTTCCCATTACATACTTCCCGGCAGTCACAGGCTTTGTATGCAACAATTCATAAGTATGCTTTTTTGTATCTTGTAAAAATAAAACCGCCAACATAATAATTGCAAAAAACACCATATACAGACCCGCAAAATCAGCAAATTTTCTTGCGTAATAAAAAGAAAATGTCTTATCTTCCAATTTTTTATCTAGATATGCGTTGATTTCTTCTGCCGTTCCCTTATAATACGTACTGTCCTCGTATAAATACCTTGCCCCGTACCAGTCATATTCCTGCTCCAAATACGCATAGGCCTCTTTTAAATTCATGCTTTCCAGCTTTTCAATGACATTCTGTGCTTCTGAATCCGTCAATCCAAACACATCCGTTAATTTTATTTTTACCTTTTCATGCCATACCTCTCTGTGCTTTTCAGGCGTGGCTGGAATATAGCCCTCATACACTTCTCCTTCAACCGAAGTGTTGGACTGATCATTGATGATTTCCTCCCCCGTTGTAAGATAATGTGTGGTTAAATATGGACTTGTCGCATTAAACACACCATAAATCACAAGCAGAACACCTACCCAAAATAACGGTCGCTTTAGATAATTCCTAATCTCTCTTTTAAAAATAGCAATCATACGTATTCCTCCTTTCCTTCGTTATAGACATCATAAAATATAAATCACAACAAAAAGACAACAGCATAAAAAAATCGGACCGCTCATGCAATCCGATGAAATACTGCTGTTATTACAGCTCCACTCTGTTTTTCATTTTCTATCAGTAACTGACCACCATGCTTTTCACAATACAATCTGCTGATATACATGCCCATTCCTGAATGTTTCAAACTGTCTTTCACATTTTGCTGATAAAAAAGCTCTGTTGCCTTTTGCTTATCTATTGTAAATCCCACTCCATCATCCTTTATTCTGATCTGTAATTCAGAACAGGTAAGAAACACTTCCATTTCCACTTTTGTCTTGGCGTAACGAAAGGCATTTGACAAAAGGTTTTCTATAACCTCTAAAATCACTTCCTTATCTCCTGAAAATTTTTCTTCTGTTTCCGAACATTCTAATTCATATAGCTTTCCAAATTTTTTCCTAAACACGTTCATCTCTGCCCGTACGTCTATTTCTACCTGTTTACTGGTAATTTCTTCTGCTACTAACTCCCTTGTATCTAAACTGCTCATCTTTCGCATAGTTTCCACAAAGATATCCATACGTTCAATCTGTTTTTTGCTTTCATTTACCATTTCTAAGGCTTGCTCCATATTTATCTCTTTCTTCGGAAGATATTCTGAAAGCATTTCCTGATACCCCTCCAGCACAGAGAGCGGAGAACGTATATCATGTGCAATGGCAGCCCGCAAAGCCTTTTCTTCCTCAAGCATTTTCCATAACTGTTGATTATTCTCTGCCAGCTGTCCTCTCATTCGTTCAAACTCTTTGCACAATCCGCCCATCTCATCTTCATTTTCATAAGTGATATGGAAATCTAAATTATTTCGACCAACTTGTCGGGAAGCCAGTTCTAATTCTTCGATAGGGCATTTCAGTTTATGCTTATAAAAAAGAAATACCGCTATAATACTCCCTGCAACAGATACGATAAGCACTGTAAATGTCTGAAGAAAATCACATATTTCCGATACATGATAATCAAATTCTTTCATTTCATAAGAATGTGGTCTCGGAACATCTGGCAAATACCTTCTACCATCCCCTTCAGCCATTTCAAAATATTCTTCTTGGTCTACATAATTCCACCAAATGTTGTTTTGTACTGTGCTTGCTATTCGCATAATTAGTGCTGAAAGATAAAAACTAATTATTAAACTAATTATCATATACAAAACAATGGTTTTCCTTAACGAAAGATTTTTTATTTTGCCCATTTATATCCCCTCCCCCATACCGTTGCAATATATTCGTGTTCCGAATACATTTTCATTTTCTTGCGGATTCTGCGAATCAACTCCGTAACCACCCGGCTGTCCCCTTCTGCATCATATCCGCCAATCTTCTCATAGATTCGTTCTTTATCAAATACCATTTCAGGGTTCATAGACAAAAATTCTATGATCTCATACTCTAATTTCGTAAGCTCTAAAGCATTCCCTTTAATATGTACACATTTACTGGCATAGTCAATCACTAATTCTCCATAAAACCTTTGTTCTTTTTTCCTATGTAAACGTTCTTCACGTTTCAAATGGGCAATAATTCTAGCATCTAATTCTTTCAAACTGAATGGTTTTAAAACATAATCATCACCACCAGACAACAATCCCATTACTCGATCCTGTTCTTCTACTTTTGCAGTCAAAAAAATAATCGGACAGGAAACCATATCTCTGATTCTTCTGCACACTTCAATTCCGTCCATTCCCGGCATATTTACGTCCAATAAAATAATATCGGGATTTGCACTTATCTTTTCCATTGCTTCTATGCCATTTTCTGCAATCATTACCGTATAATTCTTCAATGTAAAGTATTGATTCAGCATTTTTAGCAATTCTCTATCATCATCAACCATTAAAATTTTATAGTTCATAAATTTCACCTCTGGCTCTAATGTTATCTTTTCCTTATAGTATAGCTTATAAAAAACAACAAATAAACAACAATTCCTAAAAGGCAACAGCCTTTCTAAACTGCCGCCTTTTCTCCTTCATTTTATTTCCATTTTTGGGACAACATCATACAGGGTTGGTGCCTGATGACTTAATTTTACTCCATTTTCATTTGCATCTTTAAGCAGATTCTTAACTTTTTCTCTTGAATTCTCCGGTACTTTCATGTACTTCCACATAAATGCTACCACATCAGATGGTGTGTCTTTTTTTAGTGGTGGTAACTGAATATAATCATTGTTTTCACTCATTTTCATATTCTCCTCACGATATAATAAAATCAATAATACGTTCTCTTGTCATGTCCAGTACAGTATCTACGAACACTCCTGCAAAAAGGATCAGATACAGAATAACACTCAGCGAAAACAGGAATGCAACCTGTACCCAATCATGGTAACAGTATGCAGTCGCTATGATCAATAAAGTGAATATAAACCCAAGGATCCCTCTGACAACCGCATAAGTCTGTACTGTCATTTTTACTGCCAAGCCGATCACAAAAAGGATCAGCCATACCGGCAGTAATAATATCTTCCCAACAAGTTTTAAAATAAACATGTGCACCTCCTATCTTACCAGTCCTGGCATATCATGGTTCACCTCTGCCTGATAATACCCGTTCATCGTTGACGGTGCATTAAACAAAGCTGCTAATAAATATTTCTTGATGTTCTTCACCTTTGTGGTGTTACCACTCATACAGTGTAATACATACTCGATATGTGAATAGGTCAGCATCAGAAATTTTTTCTTCACCAGTGATGCCGGATACCAGTTGCTGGCAATCAAGATCTTGTCATTTTTACACATCACAGTCTCTACGATCAGGTTCACGATTTCATCTACCTGCCGCATATCGTCATGATGGGTTACTTCCAGTGATTCATAATCAATGGTCTCTTTGACAAGGTTTTCATAAGCCTGATAATCCTCAGAGCGATTATCGCTATCAAATCTTTTCTCATCCACAGATATGATAGGATTAGATTTATTATCATTCATTTCAGTATCACTAAGATTAGTATTATTAGGGTTTGAAATGTAAACTTCTTGAAGTTTGTTTTCGGGACTTCTAGAAGTTTGATTTTGGGACTTCATGAAGTTTGAATTGTAAACTTCTGCGGGTTCCTCATTTTCCACAGAAGTTTGTTTTTTAAACTTCTTTAATTCCTCTTCAAATTTTTTCTCATCTGTTTTCTCAGGCATAAAGGTTTTCACGTAGATGACGTTCACCTTTCCAAATCCCTGTCTGCGTTTCTCAATCAGGCCAATCCCTGTTTCGTCATCCAGTTCTCTCATGGATTTGATGGCTTTATTTCTGCCACAGTTCAGTAATTCCATAATATCTTCGATGGAAAAGTAGATATATGCTCTATTTTTGTCGTCAAACCACTGATTCTTGATGGAAAGAGACATTCGATCCAACATCAGTCCATATAAAATTTTAGCATCGCTTGATAAATCTTTAAAATAGCTGTCTGTAAATAATGCTTTTGGTATGCGGTAGAAGCTGAACTGATCAGCTTCGGTACCATAAAAATAATTAAATGTCATTTTTTTCTCCATAATTTCCTCCTTTCATTTTCTGCTAAGAAGTCCTTTTTTTAAACTTCTTTGACATTGTTTTCTTAGCTTTTTCTCTCCTTAACAGGACTGTTCCTGCATCCACTTTTCTAATAATGATTCAATCACCTGCTCCATATCTTTGGCTGTATAATCATCCGGAAAATACTTTGTCAGTTTCTTTTCTGAGAAAGTAAGAGACCGGGATACTTTCTTTGCTATCACACAGTTATTGAAAATTGATAACATCTGAATCTGATTGATTGGCCCGTCATTCAGCTGATTTCTGAGTGCTGCAATCTGCTTTGGCTTAATAAATCCAGTGTCACTAATATATTCGTAAATCCATTCTTGTACTTCCTTATCGATGTAGGAGATATCAATAGCAACTGTAAATTGGAGCTTTTTCTTATCTACCAGATCTAAAAGTTCTGGTATTAATTCCGTGAGACGAATATATCTTTGAACCTGTCGTCCACTTTCTCCGTTATCCTTTCCAATGAGATCTGCCGTCTCATAATTCCCGACATTTTGTCGGGGATTTTCTTTTGTCGGACGACCTGCTGTTCTTCTCATAGCATCCATTTTCATCTTATATGCAAATGCTTTCTCACTCGGTAACAGTTCCTCTCGCTGAATGTTAGCGTCCACCATCGCAATCACGGCATCATCATCCGATAATTCTCTTACGATTGCCGGAATAGTCGTAAGTCCTGCAAGCTGTGCTGCATGCATTCTTCTATGACCGGATACCATTTCATATTCTTCATTATCATCCATTCGAAGCAGTACCGGTGTCAGTACTCCATTGATCCTTACACTTTCAACCAGATCCTGCATCTTTTCATCATCCAGCACCTTGAACGGATGATTTTTAAACGGATGGATCTTACTGATTTCTATCTCCATTGCAGATTCTTCATTTACCACACCCAGCAGTTCATCAATGCTTGCCAGTTTAATCTTTTCGCCACTTCTATTTTTCATTTTTCAAAACCTCCTGTGTTAAGTTCTTATATGCTTCGGCAACTTTTCCTTTCGGGCAGTGCATGTAGATGCTTTTTCCCTCTGCACTGGTCTCAGCAGCTTTTACAGACATCGGGATCACATTTTCAAATACCTCGATCTGACTTCCGTAGGTTGTATGTACTCTCGATGCAATATCCCTTGCGTAATTGGTTCTGAAATCTACCATGGTCAGGAGAATGCCCTCAATCGCCAGTTTCCGGTTCAGTCTTTTCTTTACTGTAAGAATGGTCTTGATCAGCTGCTGAAGTCCTTTCACCGGCAGATATGCGGCTTGCACAGGTATCAACACAGAATCGGAAGAGACCAGTGCATTGATTGTCATCATACCAAGGCTCGGCATACAGTCGATCAGGATATAATCGTATCGGCATCGTATCGCATCGATATATTCTTTCATGATCATTTCTCTGCTCATAACATTTCCCATCGTTACTTCCAGTGCGGAAAGCTCAATATTTGCCGGGAGAAGATCTACATTTTCCTGGTGATGTAAAATCCCATCTTCCAGAGAGATTTCTTCTTCGTTGATGACCTCCATCATGATCGTTGCCAATGTGATGCGAAGATCATCCGGTTCCTCATATCCAAGACTTGCGGTTAAACTTCCCTGTGGATCCGCGTCGATCAGCAACACTTTCTTACCTTCTCTTGCCAGTCCAATGCCTACATTTACGGTTGTGGTGGTCTTTCCGACGCCACCTTTCTGGTTTACTACGGATATAACTTTACACATGATTTCTTCCTCCTTTAACTTTCCCATGATTCTTTTTTCCATAATTTCAACAGTGCCAGTATTTCCCGTTTCATCATTGCCGGTGTATAAGAATTTGGAAAATACTTGTGCAACTGCTCGTTTGTGAATGCCACTCTTGTGATCTCACCCTTTTTCACTTCACACATGATCTCTTCCATCTTTTCCAGTGACAACTGTTTTTCTTTACTCAGTTGCCGGATCCTCTGGGCCTGTGAGAGTGATGGGATTGCCTGTGCATACTCCATTGCTACAAGCAGTTCTCTTTGTTCTTTTTCACTTAATGCAGCTATCTCTACAGCCGGACAAAAAGAAATAATCTCATCATCCAGTTTCTGCAACATTTCCGGTATCAGTTTTGTCAGTGAGATATAACGCTGCACTTGTTTTGGGCTATCACCACAATCTTCACTGATGATTTCTATTGCCCGCTTTCTTGGTGTTTTGTGGTCAACTTGGCTCTTTTTTCGACCACTTTTTCTTTTTAATACGTCATTCTTCAGTTTGTAAGCAAAAGCTTTTTCACTGTAGCTAATCCGTTCTCTGTGAAGATTGGAATCTACCATGCTCAAGATGGAATCATCTTCACTTAATACCCGGATGATTACCGGTACTTTACGGTATCCCAGTTTCTCCGCAGCATGTTTTCTTCTGTGACCGGATATGATCTCATAGTATCCATCCGGTACTGGTCTGACGATTAGCGGATTTAAAATGCCATACTTCTCAATGCTTTCCTGCAAAAGAAACATTTCCTTATCATCTTTTACCTGAAACGGGTGCTCTTTGAACGGACGAAGACGCTCAATCTCAATTTCTATGATTCTTTCTTCGTTTTCTCCTGATTGTCTGTTTGGCTCAGTCATCTTGACTCCTTTCCTCCAGGATTCAGGAAATAAAAAATGCCTGCCTGGAACTTTTATAGATAGTAAAGTTCCAAACAGACATTGCTGTTTGACCATTAGCTGTAGCTAATAGAATTGAATACTGTTTCAGCTAATTCATGTTTGCAAGTTTGGGAGAGATTGTTTCTTTTCCCGCCTTTTCTCTGATTTGCATCCCCGAATAAGAGGTGACAACGGAGCGGAACCCAAATGTTAGCTGGACTTCTTAAAACCCATGTTTGCAAACCGGTAATTTTGATTAGCTGTCAGCTAACAAAAATCGGATTGCGTTAGCTGGAAATTGATCATTTTGAATGGAATTTTGTGTCACGAACGTGATTTGAAAATAACAAAAGCGTTCGTTGTCAGCTAATCCAGCTAACATTTTCGAACGCTTTGAAGCCCGTCGCCAAGAGGATTTGAACCTCCGACCCCTCGCTTAGGAGGCGAGTGCTCTATCCAGCTGAGCTATGACGACACATGCCGCAAACCCTTGATTTTACTGGGTTTCTGGGATTTTTCCCTTCGGCCATATATAAGATTATCAACTCTTTTTCGAGTTGTCAATCTACAGATTTTTTTGATTTGGTAACATTAGAACGTTCCCCAATTTGGGGAATGCTTTGTTGTCACCATTAGCATTTTTCAGAATAGATTCGAACTGAAAGTTGTTTTTTATTTTTTCCCTTTGGGGAATGCCTCGGCTTTCTCTTAGGAGGCACTTGTTCTATCCATTAAACTAACAGGACAAATACCGGATTTTTGGCTTAAAATCAAGGTTTTCAGCCATTTCAACGGCATTGGATTTTATGATTTAAAACTGACTTGCGTCAGCTGAATCAACCTTATATGATGAAATTTTTTGGTATGAAGCTATCGCCTTTTCCAAAAACGCATGTCCTCTTAATTGTGACATCACATAACAGAATCGAACTCAAATTCATTTTTCTGTTATACGCCGAGGCGATAACTCTGGTCACCGCTTAGGAGGCGGACGCTCTATCCTGCTGAGCTACAGAAACTTAACTGGAATGGTCCGCCGACTTTCATCGGAAACCACTCCATAGATATTTATTATAGCATATCAAAAGCTGTTAATCCAGCTCTTTTTCAAAATTTATGTGGCCCTGCATCCAGATGCTTCCTTTGAACCGTCTGCCTTCCTCCGGCTCGCCCAGAAGATCCTTCTGGTTGATACAGATGTCAAAAATCATATCGTTGCAGGAAAGTGTCATAAAGTACAGTTTCTCGTCGGTATATTCATTGACTGCAGACTCCACATTTTTGATTTCACCCATGATCTGGTACAGGTCGCACTCCGTTCCGTAGGGCATCATAAAGGTATCAATCACCGTGAAAAGATCCTCCTCCTGGATCCGCTGGGAGATCATGGTGTATGTGTCCATATCCTCCAGCGTCAGGCTCTCGATGGCCTCCTCGTCGCCTTTTCTGGCGGCTGCAATGAGTTTATTCCTCTTGGAAACAGCTTCCCGGTCGCTCTGCAGCTGCTCTTCGCTCTTGCAGATCGGGAGAAGAATCTCTCCCTTGTCGGAAAGTCCGGAAAATGTAGTGCTGACCGGCTGATTCAGAAGCATCTGATCGACGCAGGCCTTCTTATAAGCCACTGCATTCTGCACATAAAAGATCAGAGAAACACCCACTCTGGCATCTTCCATGACGCCCGCAAAAGACTCCTGGCTGCCATGCTTTTCCACCATCAGATCCTCTCTTGAGGTCACTCCGGTTCCCCGGAAATACGGGAAATAATACTCCTGATGGAAGCCGTTTTTATCCATCTCCCCGCAGAGCGTGATGCCAAAATCCGGGCCAAAGGCCCTAGAATACTCCACAAACGCAGTTCCGTTGTCTTCCCTCACCGCCTGGCGGTCCGTATATTTACGGAAAACCAGATTGAGAACATCTTCCAGCTCCTGCTCTGTCTTCAGGCTGCCAAAGCCAATGGATTTAAGATAAGTATGCACTACATTCACCTCCCATTCCAGATCATCCGGTATTTCTTACCTGTCCTGATCAATCTTATTTCTTTTTAACCTCAATTTTTTCCATGCCACCCATATACGGTCTTAAAGCCTCCGGAATATTGACGCTTCCGTCTGCATTCAGGTTGTTCTCCAGGAATGCGATCAGCATACGCGGCGGTGCTACTACAGTATTATTCAGTGTATGAGCCAGATATTTCTTTCCATCCGGACCATTTACACGGATTTTCAGTCTTCTTGCCTGAGCGTCTCCCAGGTTGGAGCAGCTTCCTACCTCGAAGTATTTCTTCTGTCTCGGAGACCATGCTTCCACGTCCAGAGATTTCACTTTCAGATCTGCCAGGTCACCGGAGCAGCACTCCAGAGTACGAACCGGAATATCCAGGCTGCGGAACAGATCAACGGTGTTCTGCCACAGTTTGTCGAACCACATCTTGCTCTCCTCCGGCTTGCAGACAACGATCATCTCCTGTTTCTCGAACTGATGGATACGGTAAACACCTCTCTCCTCGATGCCGTGAGCACCTTTCTCCTTACGGAAGCAGGGAGAATAACTGGTCAGAGTCTTCGGAAGCTCCTCCTCCGGAATGATGGTGTCGATGAATTTACCGATCATGGAATGTTCGCTGGTACCGATGAGGTAGAGATCCTCTCCCTCGATCTTGTACATCATAGCGTCCATCTCCTCAAAGCTCATAACGCCGGTAACAACGTTGCTGCGGATCATGAAAGGCGGTACGCAGTAGGTGAAACCTCTGTTGATCATGAAATCTCTTGCGTAAGCGATAACAGCGGAATGAAGACGGGCAATGTCACCCATCAGATAGTAGAAACCGTTTCCTGCTACTTTTCTGGCGCTGTCCAGATCGATACCGTCGAATTTCTCCATGATCTCGGTGTGATAGGGAACCTCGAAATCCGGAACAACGGGCTCGCCGTATTTCTGGATCTCCACGTTCTCGCTGTCATCTTTACCGATCGGTACGGAAGGATCGATGATGTTCGGAATGATCAGCATTCTGGTGCGGATCTCCTCCTCCACCTTCTTCTCCTCCTCGGAGAGCTCGTTCATGCGGTCAGCCTGGCTGGCAACCTGCTTTTTGACCTCTTCTGCCTCTTCTTTTTTCTTCTGAGCCATCAGAGCACCAATCTCTTTGGAAAGTTTGTTTCTGGAAGCACGAAGAGCCTCTACTTCCTGTTTGATCTCACGGTTCTTTTTATCCAGCTCGATCACTTCATCTACGAGATGGAGCTTTTTATCCTGAAATTTATTACGAATATTCTGTTTTACGATTTCCGGATTTTCCCGGACAAATTTAATATCCAGCATTTCTTCTATTCCTTTCTTCGATCCAGTCAGAGAAAAAATCTCCGCTGTAAATAAAAACTCGGCGAACAAATCATCCGCCGAGTTCTATCATACCCTATTTTTCAGTTCGCGTAAAGCACCTTTTTTGCTTATTTTCCGGTCTTTTCAAGGTTTTTACCGCTCCAGTTCGTTGTGGGAGTTCACGGCCTGGCGGAGAGCTTCCTTCTCCTCCTCGCCGAGAACCACATAGGATTCTCCCTTCACAATCTCCTTCACATAAGTATAACAGCCGTCGCTGCTGTGGATGGCGTTCATGACGAAACCATTGTTTTCCTTGTCCAGCATGGCCAGGGCAAAACTGAGCTTTCCACCCATTTCCTTGAAGGCATCGTACTTCACGATAGCCACCTTGTTCAGTGTAATATTCTGTACCTCTTTAATTTTCCGGATCTCTTCCATATGATTCCGGCTGTTCTCCTCCAGAATATCCATCTGATTAAACCGGGCCGCAAAAGCGCGTTCCAGGGAAGCGCCATCCATGCCTCTCATGAACATCTTATACTTTTTCATAAATCGGCTCATTTTCATGGAGATCTTTATCATATAGATCAGGACGATCAGAAGGACGCCCAGCACAAAAATAATAATGATCCCCGGGTCAATACCGATCGCGTCGAAAATACTGCTTTCCATTTATTATCCCCTTTTTCTTCGGTTAGTTGTCAGGCTTCCTGATGAATCGACTCCAGAAGATCCATGATTCGTTCCAGTTCCTCATTGGAATAATATTCGATCTCTATTCTTCCTTTATTATTCTTCTTATGATTTACTGTGACCTTGGTTCCCAGGATCATCTTGATTTTCTCTTCGATTCCCTTGTAAATGAACTCATTCTCTGCCTTTTGATCTTTTTTGTCTTTTTTCTCTTTCTGGAGATTCTTCATCAGCCTCTCAGTCTCCCGGACGCTGAGTTTTTCATCAAAGATCTTGTTTGCCAGATTGTACTGCTGCTCCTTGTCCCCCACGGCCAGAAGGGCTCTCGCATGGCCGGTGGAAATTTTTTCATCCACCACCATCTGCTGCACCCGCTCATCCAGTTTGAGAAGACGCATGGAATTGGTAACTGCGGTACGGCTCTTGGAAACCCGCTCTGCCAGCTCGTCCTGCTTCAGATCAAACTCGGTCAGAAGACGTTTGAAGGCCATCGCTTCCTCGATGGGGTTCAAGTCTTCCCGCTGAATGTTCTCGATCAGCGCGATCTCCACTCTCTCCTGCTCCGTATAATTTTTGATGATGACAGGAACTTCCTTTAAGCCGGCCAGCTTTGCGGCTCTCCATCTCCGCTCTCCGGCGATGATCTCATAGTAATCATCCTGTTTCTGGACAACCAGCGGCTGAATGATACCAAACTGTTTGATGGAATCAGCCAACTCCAGAAGAGCATCCTCGTTGAAATTTTTACGCGGCTGTTCCCGGTTGGGCTCCACCTCGGTAATCTTGACCATCACTTCTTCTTTTTTGATGACCTTCTCCACAACCACTTCTTTTTTTACTTCCGGTTTGGCAGGCGCTGCTTTTTTATGACCTGTTGAAGGTATCAGGCTGTCCAGTCCTTTTCCCAGTCCGTTCTTTCTTACCATTCTTCCTCATTCCCCCTGTTGATCACTTCTTCCGCCAGCAGACGATAACTCTCCGCTCCTGTCGATCTTGCATCGTATTTGGTGATGGGCATTCCATAGCTGGGTGCCTCAGCCAGACGCACGTTTCTCGGAATGATGGTCTTGTAGATTTTCTGATCAAGATTTGCCTTCACATTTTCCACTACCTGAAGAGAAAGATTCGTTCTCGCATCGTACATCGTGAAAACCACGCCCTCAATCTCAAGATTCGGATTCAGCCGGTCTCTCACCAGCTCCACGGTGTTCATCAGCTGAGAAAGTCCTTCCAGCGCATAATACTCACACTGGATTGGCACCAGCACCGTATCTGCCGCGCACATCGCGTTGATGGTCAGTGTGTTTAAGGACGGCGGACAGTCGATGATGATGAAATCGTAATCCGCTCTCACCTGGTCCACAGCCTTCTTCAAAATGAACTCTTTCTCCTCAAAACCGGTGAGCTCGATCTCTGCTGCTGCCAGATTGATATTGGAAGAAATGATGTCCAGATTTTCAAAAACTTCTTTCTGGATGCACTCTTCGATCGTAGTCTCTCCGATCAGTAATTCATAAACAGTGTTTTCCACCTCATTTTTTTCTACGCCCAGACCACTGCTGGTATTTCCCTGGGGATCTGTATCAATAACCAGAATTTTCTTGCCGAGATCTGCAAGAGATGCGGACAAATTGATCGCCGTGGTCGTCTTGCCGACTCCGCCCTTCTGATTCGCGATTACGATTGTTCTTCCCATATCTATGTATATTCCCCTTTCTCCTATGACTCGTGTTTCTTATTATAACACTTGCCATTCAATTGTCTACTGGAAATCTTCCTTTATGTTTCACGTGAAACATCTTTTTGTAAAACATCATTCTTGTTTTCACTCCTGCAATGTTTCATGTGAAACATTTTACTTTTTTGCCTTTTTCTCCAGCTCTTCCACTTCTTCCAGCATTTTCCGGAAATTTTCCTGTTTTTTTTCCAGCTGCTGCTCCTCTTCTTCCAGCTTTCGAAGTTCTTCTTTCAGAATCATATTGTTTTTCTGAAGATCTGCCAGCTGTTCTCTTAAGGAACCTTCGCTCCTTCTCGGTGAAAAATATTCCATATCGAATTCTTTTTTCGACTGGATTCTCGCAATCTTTTTATCTATCGTTTCTTTTTCAAGACGCTGCTCTTCTATCTCCGCTGTATTGGCTTTTCTCTGCTCTTCTATCTCATGAAGAACGCTCTTCAAATATTCCCGAACCATCATGGTCTCCTCTCCAAACTGCTACAATACAGTTCAAAAGGTCAGATGCCTTCTCCTGCAAGCAGAAAAGGCATCCGACTTTTTAAACCTATTGTAGCAGATTTTTTTATCCTACGCAATCCGGGTGAGAAAAACATTGTATCAAAGATGGTTTTGGATTATAATAAAGGCAGATTTACGCATGCCCAAATACCAGTAACTATTCATTTTTTTCATACTTTTAAAAGGAGTCGCTGTTATGAAGCATAAACTTAGAAACGCAATAATTTTGACCTCCGTCTGTGTTGGATCTCTTCATATAATCAACCAGCTTATTTCCACCGCTGCTACGGTGAAGAACCTGCTCCCAGTCCGTCCCGGAAAATTTTTCGACTGGAGACATGGAAGGGTTTATTATCGGAAATTCGGTTCCGGAAAACCGCTTCTTCTGATTCACGACCTGGATCCCTCCTCTTCCGCCTATGAATGGAATCAGCTGGAGCAGCAGCTGGCCAAGGACTTCACAGTCTATTCCATCGATCTCCCCGGCTGCGGAAGATCTGACAAGCCGAACATGATCTACACCAACTACTTCTATGTGCAGCTTCTCAATGACTTCACGGAAAAAGTCATCAAGAGAAAAACCAGCGTGGCTGCCACCGGTCTCTCCGGTTCCTTTGTGATCATGGCTGCCAACAACAACGAAAATCTCTTTGACAAGATCTTCCTCATCAACCCGAAGAGCATCAACGCCCTGAATCAGATCCCCAATCCGAAGTCCCGGATCGCGAAGCTTCTGATCAACTGTCCCGTACTGGGAACCACGCTTTACTACATTCTGATGAACCGTACGAACGTGGAATACAATTTCACCGAAACCTATTTCCACAATCCTTTCCAGCTCTCCCGACGGACCGTGGACATCTACCATGAATGTGCCCACCGGAAAGGAAACGGCGGAAAATATCTGCTGTCCAGCATCAAGGGCAACTTTGTAAATATTGATATTTCCCACGCCCTGAAAAATCTGGACAACAGCATCTACATTATCGGCGGAGCTTCCATTCCCGGCATCAACAGCATTATTCATGGCTATGAAACTCTGAATCCTGCCATCGAGAGCGCCCTCGTGGAAAAAACCGCTTACCTTCCTCAGCTGGAATGCCCGGAAGCATTCTACCAGACCATGAAAGTCTTCTTCTGATTTTCTTTGTAAAAAAGGCTGCCGCCCGCAAACTCTTGCCTGGGCGACAGCCTCTTTTTTTCTCCGTGCGGAGCTTATTTAATTGGCTCCTTGGAAGGCGTCCCTGCCTTCCGCGGATATTTCTTCGGCGTCTCTTTCACTTTTTCAATCACCACCAGCGTACGGTCAATATCTGTACCTGGAAGCTCAAACCGTACGGTATCCCTGTACTCTCCTCCCAGCACTTTGATGGCCCTGGAAGCCTCTGAAAGCTCCGTATCGACGCTTCCGGACTTGTAGGGAACAAACATACCGCCTGTCTTCACAAAGGGCAGGCAATACTCGCTGAGAGACGACAGATTGGCCACGGCCCGGGACACCACGAGGTCAAAGCCTTCCCGGTATTCCTTCTGTTTCGCAATATCCTCGGCTCTTCCGTGAATCGCCGTGATCCCCGTAAGCCCCAGATTTTCAATGACCGCATTGAGAAATTTCACTCTTTTATTCAGAGAGTCCAGGAGCACTACCTCAAGCTCCGGATAAACGATCTTTAAGGGGATTCCCGGAAAACCGGCTCCCGTTCCAACATCCAGAAGCCGTTTCTCTCCTTCCATAGAAACTGCCTTTCCAAGGGCGCAGCTGTCCACAAAATGCTTACTCAAAACCTCCTCAAACTCCGTGATAGCCGTCAGGTTCATGACCTCGTTCCACTCGATGAGGAGCTTATAATACTCCAAAAACTGCTCCGTCTGCTTCTCTGTAAGAGAGATCCCAAAATCCTTACAGCCTTCTGTCAAAATCTTTGTATCCGCCATTCTTCACCTGTTTCCTTTCTATTCTCTGCTGACTGAAGTGTTTTCAGCCCCATACAGCCCTTCTTGCTCCTTACCCTCTGTGACTTTCCAGATATACCAGCAGAACCGAGATATCTGCCGGTGAAACGCCGGAAATTCTGGACGCCTGTCCGATGGAAGTCGGCTCATACTCTTTTAACTTCTGCTTGGCCTCCAGTCTCAAACTATAGACATCATCATAATCAATATCCTTCGGAATCTTCTTCGTCTCCAGCTTCTTAAACTGCTCTACCTGCCGTTTCTGCCGCTGAATATAGCCCTCATACTTGATCTCAATATTCACTTGCTCCTGAACATCCGCCCGAAGCTCTGGCCGGTTCTCGTCGATCTCCGCGAGCTCCTCATAGCTCAATTCCGGCCGCCGGATCAGCTCTCCCAGAGTCGTTCCTGATTTTAAAGGCGTGCTTCCGTGTTTCTCCAGAAAAGCCTGCACCTTCTCGTTGGCGCCGATATTCGTGTGCTCGACCCGCTTGATCTCCTCTTCGATCTCCTTCTCTTTTCTGAGAAGGGCCTGGTACCGTTCCTCGGAGATCAGTCCTACCTCATAGCCCTTCTTCGTCAGCCGGAGATCCGCATTATCCTGCCGTAACAGCAGCCGGTATTCTGCTCGCGAGGTCATCATACGGTAGGGCTCCCGGTTCTCCTTCGTCACCAGATCATCGATCAGAACGCCGATATAGCACTCGGAACGATCCAGAATCAACGGCTCTCTTCCCAGTACCTTCATGGCCGCATTGATGCCTGCCACCAGTCCCTGGGCTGCTGCCTCCTCGTACCCGGAGCTTCCATTGAACTGGCCGCCGCTGAAGAGTCCCGGAAGCTTCTTGAACTCCAGAGAGGAATCCAGCTCTTTGGGGTTGATACAGTCATATTCAATCGCATAAGCGTTCCGTACGATGACCGCATGCTCCAACCCTGCCACCGTACGGTACATGGCGTACTGCACATCCTCCGGAAGAGAGCTCGACATACCACCCACATACATCTCATTGGTGTTCAGTCCCTCGGGCTCGATGAAGACCTGATGCCTGTTTTTATCCGCAAAGCGTACCACTTTATCCTCGATCGACGGACAGTATCTGGGGCCTGTTCCCTCGATCATGCCGGAATACAGCGGAGAACGATCGAGATTTTCCCTGATAATCTCATGGGTTTTCTCATTGGTATAGGTCAGCCAGCAGGAGGCCTGATCGATCTGCACGCTCTCCGGGTCTGTGGTAAAGGAAAAGGGCACTACTCTCTCATCGCCGAACTGCTCTTCCATCTTGGAAAAATCAATGGAACGTTTGTCGATTCTGGCCGGAGTTCCGGTCTTAAACCGTCGCATCTCGATGCCGTGAGCCTTCAGGGAATCCGTGAGATAGTTCGCTGCCTGCAGGCCGTTGGGTCCCGTGTAGGTGCTCACATCTCCATAGATGCATCTGGCTCTCAGGTAGGTTCCTGTACACAGTATACAAGCTTTACAATTGTATACAGCTCCGGAATAGGTCTTTACCCCTGTTAATTTTCCATCCTCATCTGTCAAAATCTCCGTCACTTCCTGCTGCCGGATTGTCAGATTTTCCGTGTTCTCCAGAACCTTCCTCATCTCTTTGCTGTACTCGGCCTTATCCGCCTGGGCTCTTAAAGAGTGAACAGCCGGTCCTTTCGACTGGTTCAGCATCTTCGACTGAATAAAGGTTTTATCAATGTTCTTGCCCATTTCTCCGCCCAGCGCATCCAGCTCTCTCACCAGATGGCCTTTGGAGGTTCCGCCGATATTCGGGTTGCAGGGCATCATCGCAATGCTCTCCACGCTCACTGTGAAAAGCTGCGTTTTAAGCCCCAGCCTTGCACAGGCCAGCGCCGCCTCACAGCCTGCATGGCCTGCTCCCACTACTACTACATCTACATTTTCCGTGATTGTATTCATAATACAATTTTCCTTTCATTTTGTATACAACGTGCAATATCTCTCAATTTTGTCATTTTTTGCCAGAAAGAAGATCCCGTTTCCACTCCGTACGGAACCAGGATCTTCCCTTCTTTTTTACTATTATTTATGCGATTTTTCAAGAGGTTTCTGCAGGTTTTATTTTCCCGTACAGAACTTGCTGAAGATCTCGTTTACCAGGTCTTCCCCGAGGCTCTCGCCAAGGATCCTTCCCAGGGCCTCGTAGGCGCTCATAAGGTCGATAGAGAAGAAATCCTCAGGCATACCCGCCTCAATGCTTTCTCCTACCTGTATGAGGCTTCTGTGGGCTTCCAGGAGGGCCTGTTTCTGTCTCGCGTTGGTGATATAGACCTGATCATTGAAGGAGAGCTCTCCGCCGAAGAACATCTCCTTCACCTTCTCTGAGAGCCGTTCAAGCCCTTTGTTTTCCAGGGCGGAAATCGGGATGATCTCCGTCCTGTCCACACCGGCCTCCCGAAGCTTTTCCACAAGGCTCTCCTCTGTGGTCACAGCCTCAAGATCCGTCTTATTTAAGAGCACCAGAGCCTTCTTCTCCTTCAAAAGCTCCATGATCTCCTGATCATTCTCATCCAGCCTGGTGGAGGAATCCGCCACATAGAGGATCAGGTCTGCGTCCCGCACCGATTCCCTGCTTCGTTTCACGCCGATCTTTTCCACCACGTCCTCGGTCTGACGGATGCCGGCCGTATCCACCAGCACCAGCGTCACGCCTCCTAAGTTTACCTTCTCCTCCAACGTATCCCGGGTGGTTCCCGCGATATCCGTCACGATGGCCCGCTCCTCTCCCGTGAGCACGTTTAAGAGGGAAGATTTTCCCGCGTTAGGTTTTCCAAGGATTACGGTCCGGATGCCCTCGGTCATAATCTTTCCGTCCTCGGAATTTCTAAGAAGTGTCTCCACCTCTTTTTTCCAGCCCTCGTTCTTTTCACCCAGCTCCTCCGGATAGCCCTCAAGCGAAATGTGCTCCGGGTCATCCAGGGCAGACTCGATGTGGGCGATCTCATAAAGGATACCGGCTCTCAGAGCCTTTATACGCTCCTGTACCGCCCCTTTCAGCTGTTTGACGGAACTCCTTAAGGCATACTCATTCTGGGCCTCTATAACATCCATAACGGCCTCAGCCTGGGATAGATCAATCCGGCCATTCAGAAAAGCCCGCTTGGTAAATTCTCCGGGCTCTGCTGCCCTGGCTCCATGCTTCAATACAGTCTCCAAAACCCTTCTCACGGCAAAGACGCCGCCGTGGCAGTTGATCTCCACGGTATCCTCCGCCGTGTAGCTTCTGGGCCCTCTAAGAAGCATTACCAGCACCTCATCGATGACCTCCGCTCCATCCACGATAAAGCCGTAATGGATCGTGTGGGACGGCTGTTCGGAAAGCTTCTTTTTCTTCTTTGTACCGGAATCGTAGATCTGATCCGCTATCTCAAAAGCCTCGGCTCCGCTGATTCTCACAATGCCGATCCCCGCCGGGCTCATGGCCGTGGAGACCGCAGCTATCGTATCACTGTTCATATGAACCTCCTTAAAAAAAGAAGGAGATGCGATTCACATCCCCTTCTCATCTGGCAGCAGCTCTTATCTCTCTCTGCCGTTATTGTTATTATTTTTCAGTGTGACTACCACCTTACGGTAGGGTTCTTCACCCTCGCTGTGAGTGGCCACATAAGGATTGTTCTGCAGTGCAGAATGGATGATCCTTCTCTCATACGGATTCATGGGCTCCAGGAATACCGGCTTTCTGGTGCGTCTCACCTTGGAAGCAATGTTCCTTGCAAGGTTCTCCAGAGTTTCTTTTCTCCGTCTGCGGTAGTCCTCAGTGTCTACTTTTACGCGGACATAGGGACCGTTTCCTTTGTTTACCACAAGGCTGGTCAGATACTGAACGGAATCCAGGGTCTGTCCTCTTTTTCCGATCAGCACACCCATCTCGTCACCGTTGAGATCAATGTTCAAGGTGCCTTCCTCATCAAAGGAGGCCTTGATCTCTACCTGCATATTCATGGCGTTTAAGGTTCCCTTCAGGAAATCCTCCGCTCTCTTGATGGCTGCCTCTTTATCCAGCGGAGCCTTCGCCGATCTCTCTGCTGCCGGCTCTTTTGCCGGTGCTGCTTCCCTGCGGACAGGCTCTTTTACTGCTTTGACTTCTTCCCGTACGGGCTCCTTCACAGGAGCTTTCGGTGCGGGCTTCGGAGCCGGTTTCTCTGCTTTTTTCACCGGTGTCTCCACCACTTCCTCAAAGTTTTCTTCGGGAGCTTCTTCTTTCTTGCGGGCCATAATGACTGCGGGTCTGCTTCCGAAGCCTAAGAAGCCGGTGCTTCCTTTTTCGACTACTTCATACTCGATATTATCACTGCTTGTGCCTAACTGAATGGAAGCTTCTGTGATCGCATCATCCACCGTTTTGCCTGAGATTCTGATGTATTCCATAGTACCCCTCCTGTTTTTGCTTACCTCTTATTTCTTCTTTCCGGTTTTCTCGTTATACTGCTCTACCATACGGGCTTTTGCCGCGATGCTTCCCGGTTTTGCCGCGTGGTTTTTGTAGTATTCCGTGGATTTCTCCATCTGTTTCTGCCGGGCTTCCTCTTTCTGCTTCTGAACCTTCTCATCCTCTTCCGGATCTGCCTGTTTGGAAGCTGCCATCATGGCCTGCTTGGAGATCGTCTGAGGCGGAAGTCCCATCTTTTTACGCTTCTCGTTGTTTTTCTCCACGTTCTTCTGGATCATCTCATCCAGGTCGATCTTGTCGATCTGTTTGTTTACGATGATCTGCTGAATCATACGCACAACGGCGCTGGCTACCCAGTAGATACCAAGACCGGTGGGCAGGGTGAAACAGAATACAACGGACATCAGCGGCATAACATTGTTCATCATCTTCATGGAAGCTTCCATGGTTCCACCCTCGGAGTTGTTGGAAGGCGTTGTTGCTGCGGTGGAAAGCTTCACGCTGAACCACTGGGTCAGACCGGAAAGGATCGGGATCAGAAGAGCTCCGATCACGAGAAGAATGGCTCCGCTCTCCAGGCCGCTTCTGATGATATTTAACGGAGAATCCGCAATATTCAGGCCCAGGAAATAGTTCATGCGGTCCATCTCGCCCTGTGTCTTTGTTACCAGATCAGAGAAATCCGGAAACTTCTCTGCGAGGGTTTCCCAGTCTGCGGGTTTGCATTTGTAAAGCGTATCTACGATAGAATTGGCTGCATAGCCTAATTTCTCAAAGCTAATGTTGTTTACTTTTGCGATCTCTGAAAGGACTTCCTGGCTTCCGCTTGTTGCGAGGATCTTCTCAACCAGCGGCATGAAAGCGTTCTTTACGCTGCCTACATACGCGGGCACATTCCAGATAACACGGTACAAAGCGAACAGAATCGGCAGCTGTATCAACATCTGAACACAGCTTCCTGTGGGGGATACGCCGTATTTTGCGTATACTTCCTTGGTTTCCTCGTTCATCTTCATCATGGAAGCCTGGTCCTGCTTGCCCTTGTATTTCTTCTGGATCTTCTGCAGTTCCGGATTCATTTTCGCGGAAAGCTTGGAGAACTTCTGCTGCTTGTATGTCAGCGGAGTCATGATTCCATAGATAATGATCGTGAACAGAATGATACATAAACCGATATTTTCCACATGGAAAACGCTGCTCAGAAAGATAAAGATGGCATTCATGATGAAGCCGAGCAGGGTGGCTACCGGTCCAATAATGAACGTATTGGTCTTGGTTATTAACATGCTTTTCCTCCTGGATGTTACAGCTGTCCCGGCTCCCCTCGCCCCGCAGCTGCGCTACTCTTGATTTTCGTCTTCCTGGTAAAGCGGATAAAAAACCGCTCAGGGAACAGGATCATACCCTCCGTGAGAAAAGGGATTGCACCTTAAGATACGCCACACGGCCAGAAGGGAACCCTTCAGAGCGCCGTATTTCTCGATCGCTTCCAGCCCATACTGGGAACAGGTGGGATAATACGGACATTTGGTACTCTTTAACGGGGAAAGGTATTTTCTATATAATTTAATCATTCCGATTAAGATTTTTTTCATCTTTATTCTCCGACGAAAGCTCCTGAACCAGGTTCTGAAGCTTCATTAGATGCAGAAGCGCACTCTCGATTTCCCGATAGCTTCTGCTCTTTGCCAGTGGTCTTACCACAACCACCAGATCATATCCAGGTTTTAGTGATTTTTCATTCAGACGATAACTCTCTCTAATTAAACGACACATATGATGGCGAACGACACTGTTCCCCACCTTTTTACTGACAGAAATCCCGATGCGGTTTTTTGACAAGCCATTTTCCAGCCGGTACAACACCAGATAGCGGTTGGCCCTGGAATCTGCTGCCCGGTAAACTCTCTGAAAATCCTGATTTTTCTTCAATGACTCTGAAAATATCATAAAAACTCCATACGTTTCTATTAAAGAGAAGAAAAGGCCACAAATATGCGGCCTATGCTGACAATACTTTTCTTCCTTTTGCTCTTCTGGCAGCAAGAACTTTTCTGCCGTTTGCTGTGCTCATTCTTGCTCTGAATCCGTGAACTTTCGCTCTGGATCTTTTTTTCGGCTGAAATGTCATTTTCATAAGTTTTGGCACCTCCTTCTTCTATCCCACCATCCTTGTCCGAAACTCCGAAATCGCTTTCCCTCTCCCGGAAAGACAAAAAATAGCAGCCAATCTAAAACATCATTTCTCATTATATTCATAAAAAACAAGAAAGTCAAGGAGTTTTTTGGCGGGACTTTTTCCGCGTTCTCCTGCAATATAATAAGAAGAAACTCTGCTTTTTCCGCCAGATTTTCTTATTTTTGTGCATATGTGGAAAATTTTCTTTTTTTACCATAATTCACATGTCATCCCCAGCTCATCCACGGCCAATCCACAAGTTATCCACATATTGGGGATAACTTGTGCATAACTCATGAATAACCTGTGGAAAGCGTCTCCATCATCCACATAGTCGCCAAAAATGTCTGATTTTTACGCCTTTTTTCACTGTGAACAAATATTTTTCTCTTTTTCACAAGAATTAAGCATTGATAATTTTACCGTTTTAGTTTAAAATTGGTGAGTATAGTGGGATGATTTTTTTATGCTCGTCCCGTACGGACATACACCATACGGTCTTTTTTATGATTGTGGAGGACTCCATAGTCTTTTTTTCGTATGCTTATAACCAATGTAAGGAGTTATCTGAATGGACATCATCAAAGAAAAATGGGAGGAAATTCTATATACCGTAAAACTGGAGCATGAACTTACGGACGTATCTTTCGATACCTGGCTCAAACCGCTGAAAGTACATAGCTTCGAGAAAAACGGATCAGCCAATACGCTGTATATTCTGATCCCGGCTGAACAGCAGCCTGCTTTCGGTTATATTAAGAAGAAATACGCCCTTCCGCTTCGGGTTGCCATCGCGGAAATCACCGGTCTGGACTGTTCGCTGGAGTTTATCCTCCCCGAAGAAGCCCAGAAACTGGAGGCAAAAAAGGCAACTGTTACTTCTAATCTGAACGAATGCATTGAAAAGGCCAACTTAAATCCGAAGTATACTTTCGATACCTTCGTGGTCGGCAGCAACAACAATTTTGCCCACGCCGCATCCCTCGCGGTGGCCGAATCTCCGGGAGAAATGTACAATCCTCTCTTTATTTACGGAGGCGTTGGTCTGGGAAAAACCCACCTCATGCATTCCATCGCGCATTTTATATTAGAAAGAAATCCGGAAACCAAGGTGCTTTATGTGACCAGTGAATCTTTTACGAATGAGCTGATCGAGGCCATCCGTAACAACAACAACACTGCAACTGCCCGTTTTCGCGAGAAATACCGCAATATTGACGTACTTCTTATTGATGATATCCAGTTCATTATAGGAAAAGAATCCACCCAGGAAGAATTTTTCCATACTTTTAATGATCTGCACAGCAATAAAAAGCAGATCATTATTTCTTCGGATAAACCCCCCAAAGAAATGCAGACTCTGGAAGGACGTCTCCGCTCCCGCTTCGAATGGGGCCTGATCGCGGACATCTCCTCTCCCGACTACGAAACCCGTATGGCAATTCTCCGGAAAAAAGAAGAACTTGACGGCTATCAGGTAAATGACGAAGTCATCAAATACATCGCCACCAATATCAAATCAAATATCCGTGAGCTGGAGGGAGCCCTCAATAAACTGATGGCCTGCAGCCGCCTGGAAAAAAAGGAAATCACAATTGAAATGGCGGAACAGGAACTCCGCGATATCATCTCTCCGGACGAAAAACGGGAGGTCACTCCGGAGCTCATCATCAATACGGTGGCAGAGCACTTCGGAATCCGTCCGGAAGACATCAAAGGAAAGAAACGAAATTCCGAGATTGTCTTTCCCAGACAGATTGCCATGTATCTCTGCAGGGAGATCATTGGTATCCCCTTAAAGTCCATTGGAACCATAATGGGGAAAAAAGACCACACCACAGTTATCCACGCCTGCAACACCATCGTCGCCGACATGGAAAAATCCGAATCCACACGCAATACCGTAGAGATTATCAAGAAGAAAATCACACCGAACTGACAGTCATCCACAGGCTTCGTACGAAAGTTCCACAAAAGTATTCCACAGCCGGAACCCTTGATTTTACAGGCTTTCGTACGGTTATTCACAAATTCACAGCCCCTAAGAATATGACTACGGATTTTCTATAAAAAATATATTCAAAGCCTTTTTCGGCCAAAAGGAGTACACACCTATGAAAATTATCTGTTCCAAAACGAGTCTGTTAAAGGGTGTAAACACCGTACTGAAAGCGGTACCCTCCAAAACGACCATGCCGATCCTGGAATGCATCCTCATCGATGCGACTCTTGGAAAAATTAAATTCACAGCCAATGATATGGAACTTGGAATCGAAACCACCGTTGACGGTTCCATTCAGGAAAAAGGTATCGTAGCTCTGGATGCGAAGATCTTTTCTGAAATCGTACGAAAACTTCCTGAAAATGAAGTTACCATCGAGACCGATGCCAAACTGAACACCACGATCACCTGTGAAAAAGCAAAATTTAATATTCCGGGCCAGTCCGGCGATGATTTCACCGGTCTTCCCGCTGTTGAAAAAAATGAAAGCATCACTCTCACCCAGTTCACACTGAAGGAAGTGATCCGTCAGACCATCTTTTCCATTGCAGCCAATGAGAATAATAAAATGATGACCGGTGAACTTTTTGAAGTAAACGGAAGTTTACTAAAAGTGGTTTCCCTGGACGGACACCGTATTTCTATTAGAAAAGTCGAATTAAAAGAGAATTTTGGAAACATCAAAGTTGTCGTTCCTGGAAAGACACTCACCGAAGTGAGCAAAATTTTATCCGGCGAAACCGATGACGATGTCCGTATTTTCTTTACAACCAACCATATCGTATTTGAATTTGAGGAGACCATCGTGGTTTCCCGCCTGATCGAGGGAGAATATTTCCGTATCGATCAGATGCTTTCCAGCGATTATGAGACGAAGATCACGGTAAATAAGAGAGAGCTTCTAAGCTGTATCGACCGTGCGACGCTGCTGGTGAAAGAAGGAGACAAAAAACCCATCATCATTCATATCACGGATGGTTCCATGGAACTTAAGATCAATTCTCAGATCGGTTCCATGAAAGAGGATATCGATATTGAGAAAGAGGGTAAGGATATTCTCATCGGTTTCAACCCCCGGTTCCTGATGGATGCCTTGAGAGTCATCGACGACGAGACCGTGGATATTTATCTGGTAAATCCGAAGGCTCCCTGCTTTATCCGGGACGACAAGGAAACTTACACCTATCTCATTCTGCCGGTGAACTTTACGGCTTAAGGAAGGAAACTTATGGAAACAATTACAATCAAAGATGAATTTATCAAACTGGGACAGGCCCTGAAGCTGGCCGGTCTCTGCGAATCCGGCGTGGACGCCAAGTTCGCCGTACAGGAAGGCCACGTTCTGGTCAACGGCGTGACGGAGACCCAGCGAGGAAAGAAACTCCATCCGGGAGACACCTTTACCTACGAAGGAAAGACGGTAACGGTTCTGGAAAAAAAGTAAGGCTGGTGCCGAATGGTAATCGAATCGATCAAACTGGAAAATTTTAGAAATTATGAGACGCTGGAGCTTACGCTGGATCCCGGCACCAATATTTTTTACGGGGAAAATGCCCAGGGAAAGACAAATATCCTGGAGTCGGTCTATCTCTGCGGGACCACCAAGTCCCACAAAGGAAGCAAGGACCGGGAGATGATCCGTTTTGACCAGGAGGAAGCGCACATCCGCATGAAGCTTGACCGGGACGGAAGCTCCTACAGCATCGACATGCATCTCAAGAAAAACAGGCCCAAGGGAATTGCCATCAACGGCGTGCCCATACGGAAGGCGGGAGAACTTCTGGGTCTGGGAAACTTTGTATTTTTTTCTCCGGAAGATCTGAATATCATCAAAAGCGGACCGGGAGAGCGGCGGCGTTTCATGGATCTGGAGCTCTGCCAGCTCTCGAAGGTCTATCTTTTTCAGCTGTCCAATTACAACAAGATCCTGAATCAGCGGAACAAGCTGCTCAAGGAGATCATGTTCCGCCCGGAATACCTGGATACGCTGGACGTCTGGGACCGCCAGCTCGTTCAGTACGGGGAACGGGTCATCCGGGAGAGGGAAAAATTTGTCGGCCGTTTAAACGAGATCATAGGCGAAATCCATCAGCGCCTTTCCGGAGGACGGGAGACTCTGGTGATCCATTATGAGAAAAATGTGGAGCCGGAAGAGTTTGAAGCAAGGCTTACGGCCAACCGGAACCGGGATCTGAAGCTCCGTACGACCCAGGCGGGACCCCATAGGGATGATCTCTGCTTCGATATCGGCGGTATGGATATCCGGAAATTCGGTTCCCAGGGGCAGCAGCGTACGGCAGCGCTTTCTCTGAAGCTTTCCGAGATCGAGCTGGTGAAGCAGGAAATCAAGGATACGCCGGTGCTTCTTCTGGACGACGTGCTCTCGGAGCTTGACAGCAGCAGGCAGAAATATCTTCTGGACGGCATTCATGATATACAGACACTGATCACCTGTACGGGACTCGATGAGTTTGTCGAGAACCGTTTTGAGATAAATAAAGTATTTCGGGTAAGCGATGGAGTAGTAACTTAAGGAGGTTAGAAAATGGGTACAGAACAACAAAATGCAGAATATGGCGCAGACCAGATCCAGATCCTGGAGGGTCTGGAGGCAGTCCGCAAACGACCGGGAATGTACATCGGAAGCACTTCCGTACGGGGACTCCATCATCTGGTATATGAGATCGTGGACAATGCGGTGGATGAGGCTCTGGCCGGTTTCTGTACGGAAATACAGGTCATCATCAACAAGGGAAACAGCATCACGGTCATCGATAACGGCCGCGGTATCCCCGTAGGCATCAACCATAAATCCGGCCTTCCGGCTGTCGAGGTCGTCTTTACGATCCTTCATGCCGGCGGAAAATTCGGTGGTGGCGGATACAAGGTGTCCGGCGGACTTCACGGCGTAGGAGCCTCTGTCGTAAATGCGCTTTCCACCTGGCTGGAGGTTCGGATCTGCCATGAAGGAAAGATTTACCAGCAGCGCTATGAGCGGGGCAAAGTCTGCTATCCCTTAAAGGTCGTGGGCGACTGCCCGGTGGAGAAGACCGGAACGCGGGTGGATTTCCAGCCGGATCCGGAGATTTTTGAAGAGACAGAATATGATTTTGACACCCTGAAGCACCGTCTCCGGGAGATGGCTTTCCTCACCAAGGGAATCCGTATCATCCTGAGGGACGACAGGGAAGATGAGCCCGTACAGAAGGTGTTCCACTATGAGGGCGGTATCAAGGAGTTTGTGAGCTACTTAAACCGCGGAAAGACCCCCCTTTATCCGGAGATCGTCTACTGTGAGGGAAACAGGGACGGCGTTTCTGTGGAGGTTGCCCTTCAGCACAACGACGGTTACAACGAGGGTGTTTACAGCTTTGTAAACAACATCACCACCCCGGAGGGCGGAACACATCTTACCGGTTTCCGTAACGCCCTGACAAAGACTTTTAACGCCTATGCCAAGGCCAATAAGCTCATCAAAGAGTCTGACAGCCTTTCCGGCGAGGATATCCGTGAGGGTCTGACTGCTATCGTCAGCGTCAAGCTCGAGGAGCCCCAGTTTGAGGGTCAGACCAAGCAGAAGCTTGGAAACAGCGAAGCGCGCGGAGCCGTTGACAACCTGGTGACAGAGCAGCTCACGATTTATCTGGAGCAGCATCCGCAGGTGGCAAAGATCGTCCTGGAGAAATCTATCATGGCCCAGCGTGCCCGGGAGGCAGCGCGGAAGGCCAGAGAGCTCACCCGGAGAAAATCTGCCCTAGACGGCATGGCGCTTCCAGGAAAACTGGCTGACTGTACGGACAAAGATCCGAAAAACTGCGAGATCTACATCGTAGAGGGAGACTCTGCAGGTGGCTCTGCGAAGACCGCGAGAAGCCGTGCGACCCAGGCGATACTTCCTCTTCGCGGAAAGATCCTGAACGTGGAGAAGGCAAGACTCGACCGGATCTACGGAAATGCGGAAATCAAAGCGATGATCACTGCCTTCGGAACCGGTATTCATGAGGATTTCGATATCAGCAAGCTTCGTTATGACCGCATCATCATCATGACCGATGCCGACGTGGACGGCGCCCATATCAGCACCCTGCTGCTGACCTTCCTTTACCGGTTCATGCCGGAGCTGATCCGCCAGGGCCATGTGTATCTGGCACAGCCGCCCCTTTATAAGCTTGAGAAAAACAAAAAAGTCTGGTATGCCTACAGCGATGAGGAGCTCGCGAAGATCCTGAACGAGGTGGGCCGTGACCAGAACAACAAGATCCAGCGTTACAAAGGACTGGGAGAGATGGACCCTGAGCAGCTCTGGGAGACTACCATGGACCCCGAGCGCAGGATCCTCCTTCGTGTGAACATGGATGACGAGGCCTCCTCCGAGCTGGATGTGACTTTCACCACCCTGATGGGAGATCAGGTAGAGCCCAGAAGAGAGTTCATCGAGGAAAACGCGAAATTTGTAGAAAATCTTGACATTTAGGAGGAGAAACCGTGGAAGACAATATTTTTGACAAGGTCCATGAAAGAGACCTGAAAAAGACCATGGAGAAGTTCTATATCGATTACGCCATGAGTGTAATCGCTTCCAGGGCTCTTCCGGATGTGCGGGACGGCTTAAAGCCCGTACAGAGACGAGTGCTGTACTCCATGATCGAGCTGAACAACGGACCCGATAAGCCCCATCGTAAGTGTGCGCGTATCGTCGGCGATACCATGGGTAAATATCACCCCCATGGTGACAGTTCCATTTACGGAGCCCTGGTAAATATGGCCCAGGAATGGTCCACCCGTTATCCGCTGGTAGACGGCCATGGAAACTTCGGTTCCGTGGACGGCGACGGCGCAGCAGCCATGCGATACACTGAGGCGAGACTGAGCAGGATCTCCATGGAGATGCTGGCTGATATCAACAAAGACACCGTTGATTTCCAGCCGAACTTCGATGAGACTGAGAAAGAGCCCACCGTACTGCCGAGCCGGATTCCGAACCTTCTGGTAAACGGAACCACCGGTATCGCTGTCGGCATGGCGACCAATATCCCGCCCCACAACCTTCGCGAGGTGGTTTCCGCTGTCGTGAAGATCATCGACAACCGGATTCTGGAGAACCGGGAGACGGAGATCGAGGAGATCTTAAAGATCATCAAAGGACCGGATTTCCCCACAGGAGCCATAATTCTCGGAACCAAAGGCATCGAGGAAGCCTACCGTACGGGCCGCGGAAAGATCCGTGTGCGGGCGGTGACTGAGATCGAGTCCATGCCCAACGGCAAGAGCCGAATTCTGGTGCATGAGCTTCCCTACATGGTAAATAAGGCCCGGCTCATTGAGAAGATCGCCGAGCTGGTCCGCGACAAGAAGATCGACGGCATCACCGGTATCACCGATGAATCCAGCCGTGAAGGTATGCGGATCAATATCGAGCTCCGCCGCGACGCCAACGCGAACGTGGTGTTAAACCAGCTCTTTAAACATACCCAGCTTCAGGATACTTACGGCGTGATCATGCTGGCCCTGGTAGGCACCGAGCCCACCCGGATGCAGCCCAAGGTCATGAATATTCTGGAGATTCTGCAGCATTACATCCGTCATCAGGAGGATGTAGTCACCAGACGGACGAAATATGATCTGAACAAGGCAGAGGAGAGAGCCCACATTTTACAGGGACTGCTCATTGCCCTTGACAATATCGATGAGGTTATTAAGATCATCCGCGGTTCCGCCAATACTCAGGCGGCGAAAGCGGCTTTGATGGAGCGCTTTGCTCTCTCTGATGCCCAGGCCCAGGCTATCGTGGATATGCGTCTCCGTACGCTGACCGGTCTGGAACGGGAGAAGCTGGAAAACGAATACGCCGAGCTCATGAAGCGCATCGGCGAGTTGAAAGCGATCCTGGCAGACGAGAACCTGCTGCTCGGCGTAATCCGCAAGGAGATCTCCGAGATTGCTGACAAGTACGGCGACGAGAGAAGAACCTCTATCGGTTTTGACGAGTTTGATATTTCCACTGAGGATCTGATCCCTGATGAGAACGTGGTGATTGCCATGACCAAACTCGGCTACATCAAGCGTATGACCGTGGACAACTTCAAGAGCCAGAACCGCGGCGGAAAAGGCATCAAGGGCATGCAGACTTTGGAGGATGACTATATCACTGAGCTTCTCATGATGAATACCCACAGTTATATCATGTTCTTTACGAACACCGGCCGGGTATACCGTCTCAAGGGCTATGAGATCCCGGAGGCCAGCCGTACGGCAAGGGGTACCGCTATTGTGAACCTCTTGCAGCTCGCCGCAGATGAGAAGATCACGGCCACGATTTCCATCAAGGAATTTACCGAGGGTCAGTATCTCTTCATGGCGACCAGGAAGGGTATCGTGAAAAAGACTCCGGTGACGGATTATGTCAATGTGAGAAAAGGCGGCCTGGCAGCCATGACCCTTCGCGAGGACGACGAGCTCATCGAGGTAAAACGCACGAACGATGAGAAAGATATTTTCCTCGTGACCAAGTATGGCATGTGTATCCGTTTCCACGAGACCGATGTGAGAAGCACCGGACGTGTCTCCATGGGCGTCATCGGTATGACCCTTTCCGACGGAGACGAAGTTGTGGGCATGCAGCTTGACACCCAGGGTAAATATCTCCTGACCGTATCGGAAAAAGGTATGGGCAAACTGACCGACCTCAACGAGTTTACCGCGCAGATCCGCGGCGGTAAGGGCGTGAAGTGCTACAAGATCATGGAGAAGACCGGAAATGTGGTGGGCGTAAAGATCCTTAACAAAGAAAATGAGATCCTGCTCATCAATACCGAGGGAATCGTGATCCGCATCGCCTGCGAGGACATTTCCATTCTGGGACGAGTGACCTCCGGAGTGAAACTCATGGATGTGGGAGAGGATATCAAGGTAGCCAGCATCGCCAGAGTCAAGGAGGAGTCCAACAAATCCGACGAGGATATGCTGAAAACCATGGAAACTGAACTGGAAGAAGAATCAAAATAAATGAGCAGATTAAGAAGAATCATCGCGGTGTGGGCGGCAAAGGCCACGGGCTTTGCCTGCCGGATCACCGGTAAACAGGGAGTGACTCTGGCCGGACAGATCGCTCTGAAGATCGATCCGGATATTTTAAAAGAGCTCTCCGGCCAGGTAAAGGAGAAGATCTTTGTCACCTGCGGAACCAACGGAAAAACCACCACCAACAACCTTCTCTGCTCCGCCCTCGAGGCGGAGGGGAAAAAGGTGGTCTGCAACCATACGGGCTCCAATATGCTCAACGGTGTGGCAGCAGCCTTCGCCCAGAACGCTTCCTTAAGCGGCAATCTGAAGGCAGACTATGCCTGCATCGAGGTGGACGAGGCTTCTACAGTCCGGATTTTTCCACATTTCAAGCCGGATTACATGGTGCTGACCAATCTCTTCCGGGACCAGCTGGACCGGTACGGTGAGATCGACATTACCATGAATCTTCTGAAAAAAGCCATGGAGATGGCGCCGGAAATGGAAGTCATCGTAAACGGAGACGATTCCCTTTCCACCTATCTTGCCATGGAAAGCGGAAATCCTTATGTGACCTTCGGTATCGGAGAGCAGTATTTCAAGGATCAGAAGGATTCCGGTGAGATCCGGGAGGGCACCTTCTGCAAAAAATGCGGCTCCAGGATGGAGTATCATTTTTATCATTACAGCCAGCTGGGAGATTATTACTGCCCCAACTGCGGCTTCAAACGGCCGAAGCTTACCTACAATGCCCTTAAAGTTCACGCCGGGGATAATCTGTCCTTTGAGGTGAACGGAACGGCCATTGAGGCCAATTACAGAGGCTTTTACAACATCTACAATATTCTGGCGGCTTATGCAGCAGGAAAAGAGGCGGGCTTAAAGCTCACGGCCTACAACCGTGTCTTAAGAAAATACAGCCCGGAAAACGGCCGGAACGAGGCCTTCCACATCGACGGAACGGACATCATCCTTAACCTGGCGAAAAATCCGGCGGGCTTCAACCAGAATATCTCCGCAGTTATGGAAGATACGAAGGAAAAAGACCTGATTATCCTGATCAACGACAACAGTCAGGACGGCATCGACGTCTCCTGGCTCTGGGACGTGGATTTCGACCGGTTTAAGAATGCGGGGATTCATTCCATCACGGTGAGCGGCATCCGCTGCCGGGATATGCAGCTTCGGCTGAAATATGTGGACATTCCCTCGATTCTCGAGCCGGATATTGAGAAGGCTATCCAGGACCGCATCAAAGACGGTGTGAAGAACCTCTATGTGCTGGTAAACTATACCGGTCTTTATAAGACCCACAACATTCTGAAGAAACTGGAGGGAGAGCAGAAATGAACATTACCATCGGCCATCTTTATCCGGATCTTCTGAATCTTTACGGGGACCGGGGAAATATCCAGTGCCTGAAGAAACGCTGTGAGTGGAGAGGGATCCGGGCGGAAGTAAAAGAGTTCCGCTCGGGGGATAAAGTAGATTTTCAGGATCTTGATATTGTACTCTTGGGCGGCGGTTCCGACCGGGAGCAGATGATCGTCTGCAACAAGCTCAAGGAGATCCGCGAGGATTTCAAGGAGTATGTGGAGTCGGACGGCGTCGTCATCGCTGTCTGCGGCGGCTATCAGCTTCTTGGAAAATATTACCAGACCGACGACGGGCTCATCGAGGGCCTGGAGCTGGTGGATCTCTATACCGAGCAGAAGGAAGGCCGTCTGATCTCAAATATCGTCTTAAAGAGCGATCTTTTTGACTTACCGGTAGTGGGATTCGAGAACCATGGCGGAAGGACCTTTATCGGGGCAAATAAGCCCTTCGGGAAGGTACTTTACGGCAACGGTAACGACGGGGAATCCGGTTATGAGGGCGTGGTCTACAAAAACGTCATCGGAACATACCTTCATGGGCCGCTCCTGCCGAAAAATCCCCAGGTGGCAGACTATCTCATCCGGAAAGCCCTGGAGAGAAAATACAATCGTCCCATGGAACTGAAGGAGCTGGATGACAGCGAGGAAAAAGGGGCAAACGACTATATTTATAACCGTTTTGTAAAAAAAGCAGAATAAAGAGCAGTAAGACCGGGAAGAAACTGTCGGCAGGGATTTCTTTCCGGTTTTTCTTATCCACAGACTTGACTCTACAACAGCTGTAGGGTTTAAGATCGAGAAAAACGCAAAGGAGAATATAAATCCATGGAAAAAAATCTGACCAGTGGAAGTGTGCTGAAAAATCTTGTATATTTCTCTCTGCCTTATCTCTTATCTTATTTTCTGCAGACTCTTTACGGAATGGCGGATCTTTTTATCATTGGTCAGTTTGAGGGTGTGGCAGGAACCACGGCGGTCTCTGTCGGAAGCCAGGTCATGCATATGCTGACTGTGATGATTGTGGGCCTTGCCATGGGCACTACCGTGAGTATTGGCCAGGCCGTAGGGGCCAAGGACAGGAAAAAAGCGGCAGACTGTACGGGAAATACAGTTACGGTCTTTCTGGTGCTCTCTGTAATTCTGACGGCGGTGCTGCTTCTTTCCGTGCGAGGTATCGTTTCAGTCATGTCAACCCCGGAGGAAGCTGTGGAGGGAACGGTTCGTTATCTGATCGTCTGCTTTCTCGGCATTCCTTTTATCACTGCCTACAATATCATCAGCTCTATTTTCCGCGGCCTGGGAGATTCCAAAAGTCCCATGTACTTTATCGCCGTGGCCTGCGGAGTAAATATTGTGCTGGACTACCTTTTCATGGGAGCGTTTCACCTGGGACCTGTGGGCGCTGCACTTGGAACCACCCTCTCCCAGGCAGTCAGTGTGGGCGTGTCCTTTCTTATGATGAAAAAAAGAAAAACTGGCATTTCTCTTCATAAGGAGAACTTTCTTCCGAAGAAGACAGTCATGCTCCAGCTTTTTCAGATCGGGATTCCCATCGCTTTTCAGGATGGGCTGATTCAGATTGCTTTCATTATCATAACGATCATTGCGAACCGCAGAGGTTTAAACGATGCGGCGGCAGTGGGCATTGTAGAAAAAGTCATCAGCTTCCTTTTCCTGGTGCCTTCCTCCATGCTTTCCTCCGTCTCTGTCCTTGGCGCGCAGAATTTTGGCGCCGGAAAACCGGAGAGGGCCGTGGAGACTTTAAAATATGCAATCATGATTGCCTTGGGCTTTGGCCTTACGGTGGCTGTGGTGATCCAGTTTGCGGCAGATCCGGTGGTGAGCCTTTTCACAGATAATGGAACCGTGATCCATTCCGGGGGCCAGTATCTGAGGGGCTATATCTGGGACTGCGTCTTTGCGGGAATCCATTTCAGCTTCAGCGGCTACTTCTGTGCCTGCCAGAAGTCGGGGCTTTCCTTTCTACATAATATCACGGCCATCGTTCTCGTCCGGGTACCCGGAGTCTATATGATGTCAAGGCTTTTTTCAGATACGCTCTATCCCATGGGACTGGCTACGGCAGCAGGCTCCCTGCTTTCCGTGATTATCTGTGTTATTGCTTTTACTATTCTATTGAAAAAAGAGCGGAAAAATAAAGCATTCCGGTGATACAAAATAAATAATTGAAAAAAATTAAAAAAAGCATTGACAAAAGTAAATTCATAAAGTATAATTTCAAATGCGTCACTGATGAACGCTGTTCAAAACTGAATGCATTTGAATTTGGAGAAGTACTCAAGTGGCTGAAGAGGCGCCCCTGCTAAGGGTGTAGACCGTTCACGCGGTGCGAGGGTTCAAATCCCTCCTTCTCCGTATTTTTTTCTGAATAAACAGAAAAAAATAAAAAATTCAAAAAAGTTAAAAAAGTTGTTGACAACAGCGAAAAACAGTGATAAAATCAGTACTCGCTGAGTGAGTTACGAAAGAACTTCAAAAAAACTTTTGAAAAAGGTTAAAAAAGTTCTTGACAAACAAAACAAAGCCTGATATAATAAAGAAGTTGCTGCTGAGACAACAACAAAGAACCTTGATAACTGAACAGTGACATATCCTTGAAAGTTCAAAGAATATAGTTCTTAAAGAACAAAACCAAAGTAAATTTAACGGGATAAGAATTTTAGCCAAGCTAAATTTTGATC
>NZ_JAJEPR010000034.1:0-37151 GCF_020686945.1 Fusicatenibacter faecihominis
CGCCTCATTCCTCCGCCTTGCAGACTGAAAATTTATCCTGCGTTATTTAGCTGAAAGTCAATGATACAGTACACTAGGAATGTCTGCTTTGCTGACTTACAGAAAAAATAATTAATTCAATAAAGATAAGGAGAATTCCAAATGAGTAAGAAACCAACTGTATTAATGATTCTCGACGGTTACGGACTCAACGATAGAGTAGAAGGAAATGCCATAAAACAGGCAAATACTCCGGTCATGGACAAACTGATGGCTGAGTATCCTTATGTAAAAGGTCTGGCAAGCGGAATGGCTGTAGGTCTTCCGGAGGGCCAGATGGGAAACTCTGAGGTAGGTCATCTGAACATGGGTGCAGGCCGCATCGTGTACCAGGAGCTTACCCGTATCACCAAAGAAATCCAGGACGGCGATTTCTTCAAGAATGAAGCCCTTCTTCATGCAGTAAAGAACGCAAAAGAGAACGGAAGCGCTCTTCATCTGTTCGGTCTTCTTTCCGACGGCGGCGTACACAGCCACATCACCCATCTGTTTGGCCTTCTTGAGCTGGCAAAGAAAGAGGGTCTGGAGAAAGTTTATGTACACTGCTTCCTGGACGGCCGTGACACACCGCCCCAGTCCGGTAAAGGTTATGTACAGGAGCTCACTGACAAACTGGCAGAGCTTGGCGTCGGCAAGATCGCTACTGTTATGGGCCGTTACTATGCAATGGACCGTGATAATCGCTGGGATCGTGTGGAGCGCGCTTACAATGCTATCACCAAAGGCCTGGGCGTTTCCGCAGAGAGCGGCGTAGCAGCTGTACAGAATTCCTACAACAACGGAAAGAACGATGAGTTTGTAGAGCCGGCTGTTGTCATGGAGAACGGCAAACCGGTAGCAACCGTTCAGGACGGCGATTCCGTGATCTTCTTCAACTTCCGTCCGGACCGTGCAAGAGAGATCACCCGTGCATTCTGCTGTGATGATTTTGACGGCTTTGCAAGAGAGAAGAGAATTCAGACTACCTATGTCTGCTTCACCGATTATGACGAGACTATTCCGAACAAAGAGGTGGCTTTCCATAAAGTGGCAATCACCAATACCTTCGGCGAATTCCTGGCTGCTCATGGCCTGAAACAGGCAAGAATCGCTGAGACCGAGAAATATGCTCATGTTACCTTCTTCTTCAACGGCGGCGTTGAGGAGCCGAATGAGGGTGAGGATCGTATCCTCGTGAAATCCCCGAAGGTTGCTACCTACGACCTGAAGCCGGAGATGAGCGCACCGGAAGTCTGCGAGAAACTGGTTGGAGCCATCAAATCCCAGAAATACGATGTGATCATCATCAACTTTGCAAACCCGGATATGGTAGGTCATACCGGTGTGCAGAAGGCAGCCATCCAGGCCATCGAAGTCGTAGACGGCTGCGTAGGCAAGGCGGTAGACGCCATCAAAGAGGTGAACGGCCAGCTCTTCATCTGCGCTGACCACGGTAACGCAGAGCAGCTCATCGACTATGAGACCGGCGCACCCTTCACCGCTCATACCACCAACCCGGTTCCCTTCATCCTGGTAAACGCAGATCCCTCCTATACCTTAAGAGAGGGCGGCTGCCTGGCAGACATCGCACCGACCCTGATCGAACTCATGGGAATGGAGCAGCCCAAAGAAATGACCGGAAAATCCCTTCTGATCAAAAAATAATAGTTAAAATAGAAACAGGACTCTTGCAATTGCAGGAGTCCTATTGTATAATCTACTCAGAAGATGACCGGAAGCAAGTTCCGGTTGCCCTCGGTTGAAAATTAAGAGATAAGAGATTTAAGCATCTAACTTTAGGCGGTGGGATGCTTATTTCTTTTTGGAGGAAAAAAGATGGTTATTGGTATTGTAAGACAGGCGGTCCAATACAAGAAAAAATGCGGCACCGAGAGCCCTCTGATATCCGAAGGCGAATACTGCTGTGCCTGCGGCGAAGCACTCCGTATGCTCGGTGAGGACGCTCTTCTGGAGCAGGTAAAGCCCATGGCTACGGTGAAAGAAGTCAAAGCTCTGGTGCTTCCGGTTTTTGAAAAAGCTCTGGAACAGGCGCCGGAAAATCCCGAAGAAAAAAGACTCCTCCATCTTCTGATTCACAGCAGAGTGGTGGGAGAAATAACCGACGAAATCCGGGTATTATTTGATTCATGACAGGACACACTATCCGCAAGGAGGTGTGTCATTTTTATGCATCAGTATTCAGAGATCCTGGATGTATACGCAAGAGAAATCCTGGATTCCCGGGGAAATCCCACTGTGGAGGTGGAAGTCCTGACGGAGGACGGCACTGTGGGCCGGGCGTCCGTGCCGTCGGGAGCCAGCACCGGCCAGTATGAGGCGGTGGAGCTTCGGGACGGAGGAGAACGGTACGGAGGAAAAGGCGTGCAGAACGCCGTGGAACACGTCAACACGATCCTGGCAGACTGCATCATCGGCGAAAATATTTACCAGCAGGCAGAGATCGATCGGAAACTGATACGGGCGGACGGGAGCGAAAACAAAAGCCGCCTGGGAGCCAATGCAATTTTGGGTGTTTCCATGGCCGTGGCCCATGCGGCGGCAAAATCCCTCGAAATCCCCCTCTTTCGCTATCTCGGAGGCTCCCAGGCCCTGCGCCTTCCGGTACCGATGTTCAACGTCATCAACGGAGGCTGCCACACCCGGAGCGCCCTGGATTTTCAGGAATTTATGCTGATGCCCGTCCAGGCGGAAAGCTTCAGCGAAGGCTTACGGATGGCAGTGGAGATCTATCATCAGCTTCGGAAACTTCTTGATGAAGCAGGTCTTTCCGTGGCTGTGGGAGACGAGGGCGGTTTTGCACCGGATCTATCCGGGGCGGAGGAAGCCTTCGACTATCTGAACCGGGCTGTAAAAGCGGCGGGCTATGTGCCCGGCGAGGAAATCCGCTTTGCCATGGATGCAGCAGCCAGCGAGCTTTGGGACGAGACGCGCGGCGCCTATTATTTTCCGGGGGAAAGCCGGATGAAAGGCAAAGAGATCCTGCGGGATACCGAGGAAATGATCCGTTATTATCAGACGCTGTCGGAAGGATTCGCCCTCTGGTCCATTGAAGACGGCCTGGATGAAAATGACTGGGAAGGCTGGGGGCACTTAAGCGCCGCTCTCGGAAAAAATCTCCAGCTGGTGGGAGACGATCTCTTTGTCACCAACGCCAAGCGGCTGAAAAAGGGCATCCGTCTGGGAGCAGCCAACGCGGTTCTCGTGAAAGTCAACCAGATCGGCACCCTCACGGAAGCCTTTGAGACCATGGAACTTGCAGGAAAAAACGGTTACCGTTTCGTGGTTTCCCACCGCTCCGGAGAAACCGAAGATACCACCATCGCAGATATCGCCGTGGCCTCCGGAGCAGGCCAGATCAAGACCGGAGCACCCTGCCGCGGCGAACGGACGGCGAAGTACAATCGTCTTCTCCGGATCGAAGATTTCCTTGGAGGCATGGCAAAGTACGGGGTTGACAATCTATCCTTCCTATGCTAAACTGAACATGTTTGGTATAGGAGGTGTGACTCGTGGCAGTATTAAGAACTATTTTAACGGTTATCTTTGTTATTATCTGCATTGCTCTGACCGTTCTCGTATTGATGCAGGAAGGAAAATCTCAGGGACTGGGAAGTATCAGCGGTATGGCAGATACCTACTGGGGAAAGAATAAAGGACGTTCCATGGAAGGTGCGCTGGTTAAGATCACCACCGGACTGGCAGTTGGCTTTATGGTACTGGCTGTTGTCCTGAACCTGAATTTCTAAATCTAGGATGTGAAGCACTCTTGCAGTATTGCGAGGGTGCTTTTTTACCATATAGGGACAGGAGACCATAGATGGAAAAAGAACAGTTTGAACGACGGAAAAAAGTAATCAACGACCTGATGCATGACAAGACCTATGTGCCCATGAAGATCAAGGAGCTGGCCATGGTTCTGGGCGTGAGCCGGGAGAAAAGAGGCGAGCTGGAGGCGGTTCTCGATGAGCTGGTCAGCGAAGGAAAGATCGAAGTTTCCAAACGGGGCAAATATCAGATCGCCAAGAGCCATCTCCTCACAGGAAAATATACAGCTCATGTGAAAGGCTTCGGTTTTGTGGAAATCGAAGGTCAGGAAGAAGACATTTTTATCCCCGAAGAGAGCAGCGGCGGCGCTTTCGAGGGAGATACCGTACAGGTGGCAGTAACGCCGGGCCGTACGGGCAGAAGAAGAGAAGGAAAGATCGTCCGGGTGCTGGAGCGTGGCATTAACGAGCTCATCGGTACCTACCAGCAGTCGAAGAATTACGGCTTTGTGGTGCCGGACAATCTCAAATTTTCCCGGGATATTTTTATCCCCATTGAAAAATCAAAAGGAGCGGTAAACGGCCACAAGGTTCTGGTAAAGCTCGTAAGCTACGGCGATCAGAACCGGAATCCGGAGGGAGAAGTGGTGAAAATCATCGGCCACATCAACGATCCCGGCGTGGATATTCTCTCTGTGGTCTACGCTCACGACCTTCCCCAGGAGTTCCCCGAGCGGGTCTTAAACCAGGCGGAACGCATGAATGTGCCGGTTTCCGAGGCAGATACCTTCGGACGGACCGATCTTCGGGATCTTCTCATGGTAACGATCGACGGCGAGGATGCGAAAGATCTGGACGATGCCGTTTCCCTCACAAAGGATGAAAATGGCTGGCATCTGGGCGTTCATATCGCGGATGTGGCCAATTATGTCCAGGAAAACAGCGCGCTGGACCGGGAGGCCCTGAAACGGGGCACCAGCGTTTATCTGGCAGACCGGGTGATTCCCATGCTGCCCCATGCCCTCTCCAACGGGATCTGCTCTCTCAATGAAGGGCTGGACCGGCTGGCCTTGAGCTGTCTTATGGATATTGATGAAAAAGGCCAGGTGACAGGCCATCAGATCGTGGAGAGTGTGATCCGCACGAACCATCGCATGAGCTACACCCAGGTGAAAAAGATCCTGGCGGACGAGGACCAAGACCTTGCGGAGGCTTACGCAGATGTTGTTCCCATGCTGAAGGAGATGAACGTACTGGCAAAGCTTCTCCGGGAGCACAGAAGAAAACGGGGTTCCATTGACTTTGATTTCCCGGAGGCGAAGATCCATCTGGACGAAAACGGTCATCCCACAGAGATCCTTCCCTATGACCGGAACGACGCCACGAAGCTCATCGAAGATTTTATGCTCATTGCGAACGAGACCGTGGCGGAGGATTTTTACTGGCAGGAGATTCCCTTCCTCTACCGGGTGCATGAGACGCCGGACCCGGAGAAAATCCAGAGTCTCCAGCGCTTCATCCAGAATTTCGGCTACTACATCAAAGGCGACCGGGAGGAGATTCATCCCAAAGAACTCCAGAAGCTTCTGGCAAAAATCGCCGATTCCCCCGAGGAGGATCTGATCAGCCGCCTGACTCTCCGCAGTATGAAACGGGCCAAATACAGCCCTGACTGTACGGGCCACTTCGGCCTGGCGTCCCGTTATTACTGCCATTTCACCTCTCCCATCCGCCGCTATCCGGATCTTCAGATCCACCGGATTATCAAGGAGACCCTCCGGGGCCGTATGGGAGAGGAGCGGAGAAATCATTACGAGGAGATTCTTCCCACAGTGGCAGAGAAGACCAGTGAGGCCGAGCGCCGGGCGGACGAATCCGAACGGGAGACACTGAAGCTCAAGAAAGCCGAGTATATGGAAGACCATATCGGTGAAGAATTTGACGGTGTGATCTCCGGCATCACCAACTGGGGTATCTATGTGGAGCTTCCCAACACCGTGGAAGGCCTGATCCATGTATCCCGTCTCTACGACGACCGCTATTATTATAAGGAAGATACGATGGAAATGTATGGTGTGGACACAGGAAGAGTCTTCAAACTGGGCCAGCCCCTCCGGGTGCGGGTGGCCGATGCCAGCAAGGAAGAGCGGACCGTTGATTTTGAACTTGCGTATGAAGAGTAAAGGGAGAGAAAAATGGGAAAGACAAGTATAAAACTCATCGCGAACAACAAAAAAGCCTATCATGACTTCTTTATTGAAGATACCTTTGAGGCCGGCATTTCCCTTCACGGTACGGAGGTAAAATCCCTTCGTATGGGAAAATGCAGCATCAAGGAAGCCTTCGTCCGGATTGAAAACGGCGAAGTCTTCGTTTACGGCATGCATATCAGCCCCTATGAGAAAGGAAACATCTTCAACAAAGACCCGCTGCGCGTGAAAAAACTTCTCATGCACCGCTATGAGATCAACAAACTGATGGGAAAAATCAAAGAAAAAGGCCTCACCCTGGTGCCGCTGAAAGTCTATTTCAAAGGCAGCCTGGTGAAAGTGGAGATCGGCCTCGCCCGTGGTAAAAAGCTCTACGACAAGCGGGAAGACATCGCCAAGAAGGACCAGAGAAGAGAGGCGGAGAAAGAATTTAAGATCCGCAACCTTCGTTAATCGATCAGGAGGAATGCATATGCGTCTTGATAAAGCACAGGACTTATTAAAACGGCACAGCTGTGAGTTCTCCTACACGGAGGAAGACGGCCTGGGAAGCATCGATCTCATCTACCGGGGCGTCAGCTACTACATCTGGGAATTCGCCGATGGAGAAGAAAAAGGTGTGGAGACCAACTTAAGAAGCGGCGGCCGCAGCGAAGACCTGACAGGAGAGGATTACGAAGAAAAACTCCTGGAGCTTCTAAAATGGAGATTGGCCTCCTGATTCCATAAGCAAGGGGGCTCGAACTCCTTACTTCCGAAACAGGAATGCAAAGAAATAATTGATAATCCACAGAAAAAACTTGACAGGGATTAAAATATCGTATATACTATATGCATGTTTGCGAACCAGCATAGATCAGAGAGATCACAACCCGGGGTTGTACTGGTTTCGACGGGGATTTTGAAGTTGGGGAAGCCATCCGCGGGCCGGGACCGCGCAGTAAACCGGAACTTAAAATTAAACGCAAACGATAATTACGCGTTAGCAGCGTAATGCTGCTCGTCGGCCTCGGGCTGCTCACCACCTGAGTCACCGGCGTCAAATCGGTGAGGCACTTTTTTCCCAAAGCTTTGCGGGATAAAAAGAACCTATGAAGCTACTAAAGTCAGCAGCCTGTCATTTGGCGTCTGATGGAGGGAATGTCAAAGAAATGACTGTGATGGGAGATGCCGCAATGGAGAGGTTTTCGGACAGGGGTTCGATTCCCCTCAGCTCCATAAAGCAGAGCAAAGAAAGGCCGCAGTACAGAAAACAGATTTTTCGTACTGCGGCCTTTGCTATATCTTGCTTTACAGTGCTTTGGGCAGTAATCCCTGACCTTGCAGGACAACCACAATGGTTTCAGCTGTATCCTGCAGCTTTCGGATATCCGTCCGGATTCCACGCTCCATCAGTTTCATGTCAAGAGCCAGATCATCTACTTTTTTGCGGGTGATATCACATTTCATATTTATGGCATCCAGTCTCTCGCTGATATCACACTGAGCAATTTTCATCTCATCCTGTGTGGCTTTCATCTCATTTTGAGCCGTTTTCAACTCTTTTACCTCATTGAGCAGCTGCTCGAGTAATTCACGTTCTGTCATTCAAAAACCTCCTTTGTGCGGATTTCCATGTTTCTATGTGTTCATTCTACCATGGTACGCAGAGGCTGTCCAGTAAAATATGAAATAAAAATTTGCAAAAGCAGACAAAAACAAAATCCCATGGAAAGTTCTATAGATTTGTGATAGCATAAAGCAGATGCCTTTTTAAGTATGGCACCAGGACAAATGAAAAAGTAAGGAGAGACCCAAGATGACCAAAATACAATGGATCCTATTACTCGTATTTCTGCTGGCCGCCGGAGCGGCTGCCGTTATCACTATTTTACTCCGCAGAAAAAGACAGCAGAACACAGAAAAACCGGAGACAATGGATAATCTTACCGACTTTCACTGCCACATTCTTCCCGGAGTGGACGACGGCTCCGAAGATATGGATATGACGCTTCAGATGCTGGATCTGTCTTATGCCCAGGGCGTGCGGCGAATCATTGCCACTCCCCATTATCACAGGGGCCATGTGGAAAATGAGCCGGAGAAGCTTCGCGAAGTCCTGAAAAAAGTGCAGGAGAAAGCAGCGAAAAAATATCCGGATCTGGAAATCCGCCTTGGAAATGAAGTGTTCTACAGTGACGGCGTCATTGAACTTCTGCGCCAGGGAAAGATCCTGCCCATGGGAGACGGGGAGAACAGCCGTTACCTTCTGGTGGAATGTTCACCGGATGACAGCTTCAGCCGGCTTCAGGATGCAGTAAGTCAGGTGACCCGTATGGGCTACCGTCCCGTGATCGCCCATGTAGAACGGTACCAGTGCATGTACAGGCAGAAAGACCGTTTCGAAGAACTGCAGAGGCAGGGGGCTCTCTTCCAGGTCAATTATAACCAGGTCAGAGAGAACCGCTGGCTCTTTCAACATGATTTTGTGGATCTGCTCGCCACGGACTGCCATAATACAGAGGAGAGAGCGCCGAAGATTGAGGAAAATCTGAAAGCCCTCTTTGCATTCTGCAGTCGGGAGCAGATCGAAAAGATTCTTAAAACCAATCCGGACCGGATCTGGTTCAGCGGAAAAACTTCTCTTTGATGAGATCCAGAGGCATATCTTTCCCGGTCCAGATACGGAAAGCCTCCGCTCCCTGATAGAGCAGCATATAAAGGCCGTTGAAATGCGGACAGCCCGCTTCCTCGGCCATCTGAAGCAGCCGCGTCTTCCGGGGGTTGTAGATGATATCCGATACGATGAGATCCTTGTGAAGGAAAGAAGCATCCGGAAGAATACAGCCCTCCTCATGAGGAGCCATCCCCAGGTTCGTACCGTTGGTCAGGATCTGGCTGTCGGCGAGCTCCCGGCGGAGAACATCCTCGTCCTCATAGGAAAAAAGCTGGATTTTGCGGCCGGTCCGCTCCCGGAGAGCAGAAACGATCTTTAAGGTATGTTCGCGCTTCGGATCACGGGTAAAAAGAGAAATCTCCCGGACACCGTCCAGGGCAGCCTGCACCAGAATGGCGGTAGCTGCGCCGCCAGCACCGAAAAGCGTCATTTTTTTGCCGATGATATCAAAACCGGCGTCTTCACAGGCCTTCATATAACCGATACCGTCGGTGGTGTAGCCTGTGAGGACGCCGTTCTCGTTCAAAACGGTATTCACAGACCCGGAGATCTCGGCAGCAGGACTTAACCGGTCACAGAGGGCGGCCATCAGATTCTTGTCCGGCATTGTCAGGTTAAATCCCCGGACATTCATTTCTTTTAAGGCTTCGACCACGGAAGCCAGTCTGTTTTCTCCTACATCGAAGGCCAGATAGGCATAATCCAGGTCATGATACTGAAAAGCCGCGTTGTGCATGGCCGGAGAAATACTGTGCACCACAGGACTGCCCAGCAGGCAGATGAGGCGGGTAGAACCGGAAATATTCATAGAAAAAACTCCCTTCAGATTGTTTACAGACACTTTAACACAGGAAAACGGGAAAGTAAAGACAGAAGATTTGTGGACAGAAAAAACGACTTCTGTCGAAAATTGAAAACGGAACTTGATTACCTATAGGGGGGGTGTTATAATATTTTCATATACTAAGTAGGGGGCTTATGAGTTACTAAAAATGAAAGGAAAGTTACAAATGTCTAAGAAAGAGGAAAGAGAGCGGAAAGCTAAAATACAGCATTGGAAGGTTATCGCTTTTTATTTGGTGGTCTATGATATCATTGCGGTCAATTTTTCTTATTTCCTGGGATTGTGGCTGCGGTTTGATCTGCAGTATTCCAATATTCCGCGGGAATATCTAAGTGCATTTTTGAAATTTGCGCCTGTTTATACCGTTGCGGTAGTCATTGTCTTTTATATCCTGCGTTTATACAACAGTCTGTGGCGGTTTGCCAGCTTTAATGAGCTGAATCGTATTTTTGCGGCCAGTGTGATTACGACAGTGATTCAGATCGTGGGTATTACCGCACTTTTCGTACGGATGCCGTTTTCCTATTATGTAGTGGGAGCGGCTACTCAGTTTGCCCTGATTACAGTTGTTCGCTTTGCTTACCGCTTTATCAATATGGAGAGAGCGCGGAGAGAGCAGAGTGCAAGGTCCAGACACAATGTCATGGTGATCGGTGCCGGAGCAGCTGGTCAGACGATTCTTCGAGAGCTTCAGAACTCAAAAGAGATTTCCGGAAAGGCTTGCTGTGTGATCGACGACAACCCGAACAAGTGGAACCGCTATATGGATGGTGTGCCGGTAGTTGGCGGCAGAGATTCCATTATGGAGATGGCAAAAAAATATAAAATTGACGAAATCTTTTTTGCGATTCCCACAGCATCTATCGAAGATAAGCGGGACATCCTGAATATCTGTAAGGAAACCGGCTGCGATATGAAGAGCCTTCCGGGACTCTATCAGCTGGCAAACGGAGACGTTTCTCTAAGTAAGCTGAAACCGGTAGCTGTGGAGGATCTCTTGGGCAGAGATCCGATCAAAGTAAACATGGATGAGATCTTCAGCCAGTTAAAAGGAAAAGTCATCATGGTGACAGGAGGAGGCGGCTCCATCGGCAGCGAGCTCTGCCGACAGATCGCAGCTCACGATCCCAAAGAGCTGGTTATCTTTGATGTATATGAGAACAATGCCTACGATATTCAGCAGGAGCTGAAAAAGAAATATCCGAACCTGAAGCTGGATGTGATCATCGGTTCCGTACGGGATTCCCGGAAAATCTTCAAGGTGTTTGAAACCTATCATCCAGAGATCGTTTATCATGCAGCTGCTCACAAGCATGTGCCGCTGATGGAGGACAGCCCCTGCGAGGCTATTAAGAACAATGCCATCGGTACCTACAAGACCGCGTACGCAGCTATCTCCCATGGCTGCAAGAAGTTCGTTTTCATCAGTACGGACAAGGCGGTCAATCCCACCAACATCATGGGAGCTTCCAAACGTCTCTGTGAGATGGAAATCCAGGCTTTCGACCATAAGGTGAAAGAAGGAAAAGCCTGGGAGATCCCGCAGATCTTTACCCACTGGATGGACGAAGTAGTGAAAAAACCCGAGGTAGAAGAAACATTGAAAAATGCGAAGACAGAGTTCGTAGCAGTTCGTTTTGGAAATGTACTGGGAAGCAACGGCTCCGTGATTCCTCTTTTTAAAAAGCAGATTGAGGCAGGCGGCCCGGTAACTGTCACCCATCCGGATATCATCCGTTACTTCATGACGATTCCGGAGGCAGTCAGTCTGGTTCTCCAGGCCGGAACCTATGCCCATGGCGGCGAGATCTTCGTACTGGATATGGGACAGCCGGTGAAGATCGACACTCTGGCCAGAAACCTGATTCGTCTCTCCGGCCATACGCCTGACGGAGATATCAAGATCGAATACACCGGTCTCCGACCGGGTGAGAAGCTCTATGAGGAGAAGCTGATGGCAGAGGAAGGCCTGAAGAAGACCGAGAATGAACTGATCCACATCGGCTGCCCGATTCCCTTTGATATCGAAGAGTTCTTAAAAGAGCTGGATGCCCTGATGGAGGCGGCTTATAAGAATGATGATAAGATCCGGGAGAGAGTGGAGCAGATTGTGACGACATATCATCCAGCATAAAAAGCGAATTTTAAAGAAAAGTAGTAATCATATAAAATATAGAGGTGAAAGTATCATGGCTAGTGCAGATAAAATAGTTGAAATGAACAAAAGAAATATTCCGTTTAGTCCTCCTGATATTTCTGAATTAGAAATTGCGGAAGTGGCAGAAGCCCTTCGTTCCGGGTGGATTACAACAGGACCACGGACGAAAGAGTTGGAAAGAAGATTGGCGGAGTATTGTCATACAAGTAAAGTGGTTTGTTTGAATTCTGCAACAGCAGCGGAAGAACTAAATTTTCGGATTTGTGGTATTGGAGAAGGCGATGAGGTTATTGTCCCGGCATATACATATACAGCCACGGCAAGTGCAGCAATTCATTGCGGCGCTAAAGTCATTTTTGTAGATAGTCAGAAAGATAACTGCGAGATGGATTATGACAAAGTTGCCGAAGCTATTACTGAGAAAACAAAGGCAGTAGTTGCAGTTGACCTTGGCGGTATTATTTGTGATTATGATAAGTTATATGCTGTTGTTGAAAACAAGAAAGCATTGTTTAGGGCTAAAGAAGGAGATAGTCTGGGTGCAAGAATTCAGCAGACGAAAGGCAGAGTGCTTGTCTTTGCTGATTGCGCTCATGCACTTGGAGCTTCTCGTCATGGAAAAATGGCTGGTGAGATTGCAGATTTTACAGATTTTTCGTTTCATGCTGTAAAAAACTTTACCACAGCAGAAGGAGGAGCAAGTACTTGGAGAGATATAGAAGGCATTGATAACGACGAGATTTATCATCAGTATCAATTATATTCTCTTCATGGCCAGAGTAAAGATGCACTCGCAAAAACACAGATTGGTGCATGGGAATATGATGTGATCGGACCATGGTACAAATGTAACATGACAGATATTATGGCAGCCATTGGACTTCGCCAGTTAGACCGCTATCCGGGAATGCTTGAGCGAAGGAAAGAAATCGTTGCAAAATATGACGCAATGTGCGATGGACTTGGCATAAATCATTTAGTTCACAGTGGAGAAAACTTTAACTCATCCCATCATCTGTACCTGACACGTATTCCGGGAATCAGTGATGAAACAAGAAGAGAGATCATCATCAAACTTGCTGAACGTGGTGTAAATACAAACGTTCACTACAAACCACTTCCGATGATGACAGCATACAAAGAAATGGGATGGGATATTAAAGACTTCCCGAATGCATATGCATATTATGAAAATCTGATTACATTGCCGCTTCATACAAAGCTGAGTGATGAAGATGTAGAGTATGTGGTGGAGAACTTTAGAGAAGTGGTTGAGAAATATATTTAATAGAAGGAGAATTATTAATGCTCAAAAAATGGGAAACTCTGCCTGACTTTATGAAGAATGATGCAGTTAGAGCATATTATGATTCATTGCAAAAGAAAAAAATCAGCATGTTTTTAAAACGAGCAATGGATTTTGTTGGTGGAGTGATTCTATTAATTATATTAGCAATTCCAATGGCGATTATAGCAGTAATGATTAAGTTGGATTCAAAGGGACCAGTGTTTTATAGACAGGAAAGGGTTACAACATATGGCAAGCATTTTAAAATCCATAAATTCAGGACAATGGTCAGTGATGCCGACAAAATTGGCTCTGCTGTAACTGTTGGGAATGACAGTCGTATAACAAAAGTCGGAGCGAAACTTAGAGGATGTCGTCTCGATGAGCTTCCGCAGGTTTTTGATCTGATCTCTGGAAATATGAGTTTTGTTGGAACCAGACCAGAAGCTGTAAAGTACGTTAAAAAGTATAAAGCCGAATATATGGCAACATTGCTTCTTCCGGCTGGGATCACCAGTGAAGCGAGTATTCGATATAAGGATGAGGCGGAGTTATTAGATGCAGCAGATGATGTGGATCGAGTTTATGTGGATGAAGTACTTCCAGGAAAGATGAAGTATAACCTTCAAAGTATTAAGGAATTTTCTTTTTTAGGAGAAATAGCTACGATGTTTAGAACTGTATTTGCGGTACTTGGAAAGGATTATGAGTAAGGAGAAGGGCGAGAATGGTTACTATAAGAGAAGTAAAGCCAGAAGAAAAAAAGTTAATAGATGAAATAGTGACAATACATTTAAATACTTTTACTGGATTCTTCCTTACATTCATGGGTCGTGGTTTTTTAAGACAGATGTATCAGTCATATTGTGATCATGATGAATCTGGATTATTAGTAGCTGAAGAAGATGGAAATGCTTTAGGATTCTTAGCTTTCTCATCTAACTTTAGTGGTTTATATAAGTTTATGATTAAAACTCGTTTGATTCAGTTTGGTTGGTATAGTATTGGCGCTTTTTTTAGAAGACCTTCAGCTTTTATGCATATTATTAGTGCTTTCTTAAAGCCTGGAGAGGCTAAACGTGAAGAAAAGTATGTAGAACTTTCTTCAATTGGTGTTGATCCTAATGTGAAATCAAAGGGTATTGGTTCTAAGTTAATTGATGCTTTAAAGGATAAAGTTGATTTTAAGAAGTATGCCTATATTAATTTAGAAACTGATGCAGTTGATAATGAAGGTGCGATTCATTTTTATGAGAAGAATGGATTTGTGAGAGAAAGAATGTTTGAGACTGATGAAGGACGAAAGATGTACGAGTATAAATTTGTAGGAGAAAAGAAATGAATATACTTTTTCTAGATGCTTATTACGAACCAGAAACAATTGCATACACTCACTTGGAAAGAGATTTGATTGAAGGATTAATCTCAGACGGACATAAAATTGATATTATTTGTCCGATTCCAACGCGTGGAATTGATAAGAAAACAAGAGAGAAGTATAAAAATAAAAAACTAGAAAAGAAATACAACGGTTTTGTTACAGTGAAACGTTTTATGGCACCACAAGAGGGAAAAAATCCGTTAGGAAGAGCATTTAGATATTTTTGGTGTAATTTTAGAACATATCAAATTGCAGTAAAGAATAAAGATATTGATATTGTTTTTTCAAACAGTACGCCACCAACACAAGGAGCATTAAGTGCCTTGGTAGCTCGAAAATTAAGCAAGAAGACCGGGAAAAAAGTTCCATTCTTGTATAACCTTCAGGATATATTTCCAGATTCTCTTGTAAATTCTAATTTAACTCATAAGGACAGTATCCTGTGGAAAATAGGAAGGAAACTTGAGGGTTTCACATATCGTAACGCTGATAAAATTATAGTCATTAGTAAATCCTTCAAAAAGAATTTATTAGCTAAGGGTGTATCAGAGAAAAAAGTAGAAATTATATCTAACTGGATCGATTTAGAATCTGTTCATCCTGTAGAGAGAAAAGATAATAAATTGATTGATGAGTTTAATTTAGATCCAAGTAAATTCTTAGTTGTCTACGCAGGAAATTTTGGTGCATCTCAGGGAGCAGATATTATCTTAAAAGTAGCAGATCAATTGAAAGAATATGATGATATCCAGTTCTTGATTTTGGGTGGAGGTGCGGAATTCGATAAAGCTAAGAAAACTGTAGCTGATAATCAAATGTCAAATGTCATTATACATGGTTTATTACCAAGCAATAGGATATCAGAAGTATATTCACTTGGAAATATAGCGTTAATTACATGTAAAAAAGGTGTGGGCAAAGCCGGTATGCCTAGTAAAACTTGGAGTATAATGGCGTGTAATACACCTATAGTAGCGTCTTTTGATACAGGAAGTGAATTGGATGATATATTATCCTCTGCAAATGCAGGGATATGCATAGAGCCAGAGAATCCGGAAAAATTGAAAGATAGCATATTGGATTATAAAGAAAAGAGTTGCTCTAATAGGAGTAATGCTAGAAACTATGTTTTTGAACATGTTTCAAAAAAGGTATGTGTAAATAAATACCTTGATATGTTTAAAGTGTGTACAAAAAATTAGAATTATAACGCTTTCTATTTTATTTCTAACACCTGTTTTTGAATTGGAAATATTTGATTGGATTTTTTAGAAAGGAAATAAAAATATGTCTAATATTAGTATTGATAAAAAAGTAATACTAGTTTCACCTTTGCCGCCGCCTGTGGGGGGGATTGCGTCGTGGACAGAAAGCTATATAAAGTATGCTGAAAAAAACGATATAAAATGTCATCTCATAAATTCAGCAGTTGTTGGCGAAAGAGTTCAAACAGGTAAAATATCATACAAGGATGAAATTAAAAGAACAAAAAAACTTCATGATGAATTAAAACGTTGGAGCAAACAAGAAAAAGACACAGTTATTCACTATAATGCGTCTTGTTTTACGAAGGGGCTTATAAGAGATTTATTTGTATTAGCTGGAATCAAGGCTCCTATTGTATATCAGTGTCATTGTAATTTAGACACTAATATAAATAATCGTTTAGCTAAATTAATGTTTAGTTTGGTGTGCAAAATGGTTGCAGTGGTTTGTGTTTTAAATACAGCATCAGTAAAAACAGCAAAATTATATCATAATAATGTGTTTTATGTTCCGAACTTTATAGACAAACCTACTCTTGAGAATAAATATATAAGCGAGCATATAGAAAATGTTTGTTTCGTAGGAAGAGTTGAAAAGCGTAAAGGTATTCAAGAATTATTAAATGCCGCAAAAGTTCTACCGGAAATTCATTTTAATATTATAGGACCAATCGAGGATAAAAATTTTAAAAATATCTATATTCCGAATGTCAAATTTTGGGGAAGTGTAGATAATAAAGAAATTTTTGGTGTTTTAAAGGAAATGGATGTGTATATTTTGCCAAGTTATTCGGAAGGCTTTCCTTTAGGTGTATTAGAGGCAATGAGTTGTGGAGTGCCTGTAATAGCATCAGATGTGGGAGCAATAAAAGATATGCTAGGTGAGAAAGGTGGATTGATTATTAAGCCTAAATCTTCAGATGATATTATTAGCTCATTAAATAAAATGAAATCTAAAGAAATTAGAAAACAAATGAGTGATTTTAATATAAATAGAGTTAAAGAGTTTTATACAATAGATGCTGTGATGAAACAATTTTTGAATATATATTCATCATATGTATGAGAAAGAGTTTTTCAGAGAATGTTTAATGAAATGAGGATGTAATAGAGAAAGATGATAAATATATATATATATATTGGGTATAAAAAAAGCAATTAATAAATTGATTTTAAATCCTATCAAAAGAAAAATGGTAAATGTGTGTGGTAATAAAGTCTATTTTGGAATGAATGTGGATATTGCAGGTTGGAAAAATGTGTATATTGGCAATGATGTTTCTATAGGAAATAACTGTAATTTTATGACTACCAAAGCGAATATATACATAGGAGATCATGTTTTGTTTGGGCCTGCGGTTCATATAATAACGGGTAACCATATTTTTGATATTCCAGGAAAGTATATGTCAGAATTTACAGAAACTGATAAAAGAGAAAAAGATGACCAGGATGTAATATTAAAGGGAGACAATTGGATTGGCTGTAATGCAATCATTTTAAAAGGTGTGACAATCGGATATGGTGCTGTTGTTGCAGCGGGTGCAGTTGTTACCAAAGATGTTGAGGATTATTGTATTGTTGGAGGAAACCCTGCAAGAATGATAAAAAAACGTTTTACTGAAGGCGTGATAGAAAAAATAAATACTAAAAATTTATCATAAAATATAAAGTTATTATAAGTTTAAAGGAACATTCAAGCAGGAATAATTAGTAAGGTTTGCAATAATATGACATATATACCTGAGTATTGTTTCATGAAAGTATGTCAAATTATAAGATAGGTTGAAATTGTAAGCATTATTTTGAAACATTATTACAAGTGAAAGTGTTAATTAATTTTTAGATTATTTAAGAAAAGCTTTATTGAGGAGTATATGTTATGAAAAAAATAATTTTTTATATAGACTCAATGCAAAAGGGTGGCGCAAATCGAGTAATGGCAAACCTTGTGGATTTTTTTACGAATAAAAGGTTTGAGGTAGTATTAGTAAATGATATAGTTGCAACTGGCGATATACCAGAATATGAAGTGAATCCATTGGCTAAACGTATCATATTGAATGAATCTGGAACGAATGCAATCATTTCAAATTTAAATAGAATAAAAAAGTTGAGAAAAATTATTCTTGAAGAAAAACCAGATTGTGTATTATCGTTTATGGGGCCTCCTAATGTAAGAATGTTACTTGCAAGTATTTTTTTATCATGTCGAAAAGTGGTATCTGTTAGAAATGATCCAAATCGAGAATATGGAAAAAATTTAATCAAAAAATATTTGACGAATTGCATATTCCTTTTGGCAGATGGATGTGTGTTTCAAACAGAAGATGCAGCAAAATATTTTTTTAATAAAATAAGAAGAAAGTCTACAATAATAGTAAATCCCGTAAATGAATTGTTTTTCAATACTCATTCTTCAGAAAAAAGAAAAAATATTGTTACTGTTGGAAGATTATTTCCACAAAAAAATCATAAATTACTAATACATGCATTTTCCTTAATTGCAAAAAAATATCCGGATGAAAAGTTGATTATTTTTGGAGAAGGACCTTTAAAGAATGATCTAAAAGACTATGCATGTAATATGGGAATTGAAAAATGTGTTGTTTTCCCAGGATCAATTTCCAATGTTAATGTTGAATTAAGTAAGACTAAAGTATTTGTTTTAAGCTCAGATTATGAAGGATTGCCAAATGCTTTGATGGAAGCTATGGCATGTGGAACAGCGGTTGTCTCAACGGATTGTCCGGCAGGTGGTCCAAAATATCTATTAAAAGAATCAAACGCAGGAATACTTGTGCCATGTAACAATGCAGAGAAAATGGCAGAAGCGATTGAGATAATGATGAGTGAAGAAAAGAATATTTTTTATCGCGATCAGGCAAAGAAAAAATCTATTGATTTTTTACCGGAAACTGTTTTTAACAAATGGGAAGAGTTTTTGTTTGAAAAGAAATAAAAAGATATTTTACTAAAAAAGCGATAATTAAAGTGTTTTAAAATAAGGTGGAATAGAATGGAACATATAAATAAGAAGACAAAAATTGATTATTTAATTCATATTTGTACGGCAATAATGATATCTTCGTTTATCATATTTGATATGGATTATAGGGTGAGTTATATTTTGTTAGGAATGACAATATTAATATTTGGATTGCTTGCGCTGCGTAATAATTTTAAAATTACAGTAAAAATAGATAGTTTTCATAAATATATTTTATCATTTATCTTATTTGCAATGTGTTCTTCAATCTGGTCATATGTTCCATATTTAGCAATAAGAAAAGCTCTAACTATAACGGAAATATTAATATGTATGTCAGTGTTATATATATATTACAGTAGGTATAATTCGGTTAGTGATTTATATATGATTTTAATGGTTAGTGGATTCATAGTGGCAATGTATTCGTTTTACAGGTATGGAATAGCAACTATTATGTCGGTACTTAGTCGTGGAGATAGATTAGAAGATATTTTTTCTAATGTGAATAGTATAGCCATGATTATTAGCGTTGCAATTATAGCCTTTGTATATAAAGTGTTATTTGAAAAAATGGGAATTTTCAGCACAGGTTTATGTAGTTGTTTATCTATATTTGGAATAATTGTCATTGCTGCTACAGGGAGTAGAAAGGCATTAGTTATGCTTATGTTGGGAGGATTTCTCCTGTTTTCTATTAGATTTAAGAGTAACTATTTTCTTCTTACTCTATTAAAAATTTTAGCAATTATTTTAATTATGTATTTTGCTTTATTGCAATTAAGAAATATAGAAATGTTTAAAGGGATTGTAGACAGAATGGATGGTCTTGTTGCAATGGTCACAGGAAAGGGTGCTGTAGATGCTTCAACTTCTGTTAGAGCAGAATTTATTACAATTGGAATAGAGCAATTTAAAAAAAATCCGATTTTGGGTTATGGTATGGGAAATAGCGGTAAGGTTCTGGTTAATGCAATTGGCGGAAAAGAGACTTATTTTCACAATAATTATGTGGAATTATTAGTATGTGGGGGGTTAATCGGAACAATTATATATTATATGATTTGGCTAAAACCAATAAAAGAAATATTAATATATAGAAAATATGATACAACTGCTATTCTTTCAATAATCATGGCGGCAATTCTATTGGTTATGGATTATGGAGTAGTTTCTTATTTTGATAAATTAAATTATTTTTATATTATGATTATGTATATTAGCGCAAAGAATTTAAGGAGAAAAAGAGATGAGAATAAAGAAAGTTTGTAAAACTGTCTTAAGAATAATTTATGATTCAGATTATAGGTTTTATATAACATCCTGTTATGGATTACACAACAGAATGGGCGATAGAGAATTCTTAGAAAAAAAGTTTAAAGCGGTTTTTCATAGGAAATTAGACTTGGAAAATCCTAAAACAATAAATGAAAAATTACAATGGTTAAAATTGTATGATCGTAAGCCACAATATACACAGTATGTGGATAAATATCTAGTGAGAAAATATGTAAAAGAAATGATAGGTGAAGAATATCTGATACCATTATTAGGTGTTTGGGATAATGCAGAGGATATAGAATTTGATAAATTGCCTGATCAATTTGTATTGAAATGTAATCATAACTCAGGAACAGGAATGTATATATGTAAAAATAAGAATAATATGGATTGTAATAAAGTAATATCAGAGTTAAAAAAAGGATTAAAACAAGATTATTATATAACAGCTAGAGAGTGGCCCTATAAAAATGTACCTAGAAAAATAATAGCTGAAAAATATATAGTTGATGAGTCTGGCTATGAACTTAAGGATTATAAGTTCTATTGTTTTAATGGAAGGGTTAAGTTGGTAATGATTAATTCTGATCGAATGTCAGATAAAAGTACAAAGGCAGATTATTTTGATGAAAATTATAATCATTTAGATATTAAGTGGGGATACGAAAATGCTGATAAGCTTCCGGAAAAACCAGAGAAATTTGAATTAATGAAAGCACTAGCTGAAAAATTGGCAACGAATATTCCACATGTTCGAGTCGATTTTTATCAAACTCCAGAAGGTGTATATTTTGGAGAAATGACTTTTTTTGATGGAAGTGGATTCGATAGGATCGAACCGATTGAGTGGGATTACAAACTGGGAAGTTGGATTAATCTTCCCCAAAAGACACAATAAATATAATTAGGGGGCTCTTAAGTTGTGGAAAGAAAGAAACGTTTAGCATTAAATACGAGCACATCATTACTTTATCAAGTAGTAACAATTATTTGTGGATTTATTTTGCCACGACTTATTTTGAAATCATTCGGTTCAGAAGTGAATGGATTAGTCAATTCCATTACGCAATTTTTGGCAATCATATCATTTTTGGAATTAGGTGTTGGTGCAGTAATACAGTCATCATTATATAAACCGTTAGCTGAAAAAGATGATGAACAAATTAGTCGAGTTATTGTTTCAGGACAGAAGTTTTTTTCAAAATTGGCAAAAATACTTACGGCATATGTAGTTATTTTAATGGTATCTTATCCTTTTATAGCTAATCAAAAATTTGGATTTGTATATACTGCAACAATGATTGGTGTAATGAGTATCAGTTCTTTTGCACAATATTATTTTGGAATTATAAACAGCCTTTTATTGACATCAGATCAGAAAGGGTATGTATCATATATATCACAGACTGTTACTTTAGTTATGAATACAGCTGCCTGTTTTATGCTAATAAAACTCGGGTCAGGTATACATGTTGTAAAATTGGTTACTTCGCTAATATATGCTATACGTCCTTTAATATTGGCAATATATGTTAGACGACACTATAATCTGAATTGGAATATTAAGTATACAGAAGAACCAATAAAACAAAAATGGAATGGAGTAGCTCAACATGTTTCAGCAGTGATTCTTGATGGAACTGACAATATTGTTTTAACAATTTTTTCTAATTTAAAAGATGTATCCATATATTCGGTTTACAGCATAGTAACGTCAGGTGTTAAGCAATTACTGCTTTCTATGACTAATGGTATTCAAGCATTAATTGGTGAAATGTGGGCTAAACAAGAACTGGATGAATTAAAAGAGTTTTTCGGTTGGATTGAATGGATTCTACATACGGGAACTATTCTGATTTTTGGAATTACGTCTGCTCTTATTGTCCCATTTGTTGAAGTATATACTAAGGGTATATCCGACGTTAACTATGTACAACCTTTGTTTGCAATCTTGATTGTTATAGCGAATGCGGGACATTGTTTAAGACTTCCTTACAATATAATGATTTTGGCAGGAGGGCATTATAAACAAACGCAAAACAATTATATAATTGCGTCTGCTCTTAATATTATTATATCAGTGATAGCAGTTAAGGCATGGGGATTAGTTGGTGTAGCAACTGGAACAGTTATAGCTATGTTTTATCAGACTGTTTGGATGGCTTGGTATGATTCTAAAAACTTAATCAAGTGGCCATTCAAGAAATTCCTTAAACAAATTTTTGTAGATGTAGTTATAGTAGTACTAGTACATTTGATTATCAATTTATATTTTGTTAAAACATGGTTTGAAATGAAGAGTGTGACTTATGTCTCTTGGATTTTTTTAGCAGTTAAAATATCAATATTGGTAGTGCTTATCAGTGTGGTAATAAATACGATATTTTATCGCACACATATAAGATCAGTTGTAAAAAAAAGTATAAATAAGATAAAAAAATAGTTTGTATAAAAGATGAACTAATAGTATTACCTTACCTAAAGGAATGGGAGTTATGAAAGCCCTTAATTAATCAAAAAAAATGGATAATTGTGTTTTGGTAAAAAACGTGTTAATGATAATGAGAAGTGGTATATTATAGTATGGTTTTTTGGGCGGGTGTGGTTTGATGTTCAATCTGTTACCATAGAATCAAAATTATTAAGAAATGTGGCTGCTTGGTTGAATATAAGCAGTATCTGCCGAATAGAACGATTAAAAAGAAAGGTGATCCTAAGATTATCAATAAAGACATCAGTGGACTTACGGGAGAGAAGCTTTTAGAAAAAATATATACTATTCTTGAGAACCATAAAGATGAAATCGATCAGTGTAAGGCTATACTGATTGAAGATGATTTGGATGGAAGATTTCAGGGAAAGTCCAAGGAAGAGATTGATAAATATAAGTCGGATATTGTTAAGAGAGTCCAGGATATTTTAGGTAATCAGGAAATGAAAGTGTTTCTGTTGTTTGCATCACCAGAAGCAGAGGCTTGGTTTGTCGCTGATTGGGAGCATGGTTTTAAGGCACTTTATGAAAGCGATTCGATAAATGATTTGGAGTATTCAGAACGGAAGTTCTTTGTACATCAATTAAAACAGTATATTGATCGAGAAGTGCTCGGGGAATATGCGAATGATATTGAACAATATGGTTTTAAAAATGGGACTTATTATAAATTGAGCGATCAGCTTATAACGGTTATCTCGAATGATATTAAAGAATATTTATTAAATAACAATGATAATGCTGCCTATGCGAAAAAGATTTCTGAATCAAGGCACCTGTATTATTCGAAAAAATTGCACGGTGATCGAATGATGAAGAGTATTATGCCGGATGTATTGGAAGGAAAATGTAAGCATTTTTTTAAACCTGTATATCATGAACTTGCTGATTTTGATGTTGAAAAAGAAGAATAGGAGAGATCTGGTGCTTTTGATGTGTACAGTTTTTAAAACAGCACTGAAAGGAAAGAATTGGACATTTATCAGATTTTTATAACATATAACCCTGCATGGACAAAACGTGAGATTATCTGCTTTTCAGTTTTGTGTTTGCTTACGGCACTATGGGCCGGATATTTATTATGGCATAAAAAGATTCTTCTCTCTCAGGCCATATCAGGAATGATCTTGCTTATTTTTCTTGGAATTGTTTTTGGTTCAACCGTATTTGCGCGGCAGCCGAAAGATTACCGGGAGTATAAATTGGAACTTTTTTGGTCATGGAAAGAAGTTTTTCATGGTCATCAGGAACTGTTGAAAGAAAATCTCTTAAATATTTTATTATTGTCTCCGGCGGGCTTTCTGCTGCCTTCGTTGTTTCATAAGAAACTACCTTGGTGGTTTGGCCTGTTAGTTGGTCTGATTATTTCTGCTGGAATCGAAATTGGGCAATTAGTGCTTTGCCGGGGACTTTTTGAGTGGGATGATATGGTTCATAATAGTTTAGGCTGTATGCTTGGACTTTTGTTTGGCAATGCAAGGATCACTGTTTGTGATCAATTGGTAAAGGGAAGGAGAAGAAAAATGCGGGGCGTCAGGAAGAAAGAGTGAGTCTTAATGCTGTTGTATTTCAGCAGATAGAAATCATATAAATATAACTAAAAAGTAATAAATATTAAGGTATCATTCATTGAATGATGGTAAATTCTATGATAAAATATCTTAACCTTTTTTGGCTGAAAATAGCATTTGCTCGTTTGTGTCAGAGTATTAATCAATGAGAATAGGAGATTAAGGAATGCAGGAGTTGGAAGAGATCGCCATCATACACTCTATAGACGATTATCAGGCTGCATTGTCGTTTAAAGAGTTTTTGAAGTTAAACGGATTTTCATATTTTACCTATGCATATAATGAGGTGCATGATGAATTAAACGATTTGCTGAAGAGAAGCAATAATCATTTTGATCTGATCTTATACATTAATGATGTAAGCGGCAAATTTCAGGAACGATTTGGGCATTTATCAAATTACAATATAAATGTCGAGATTGATCAGAAGAAGTTATGGAAAAGAAGCATCACAAATGAAAATAAAAAGCGACAGATCCTGGATAGTGCGGTGTTAAAGGACATATGGAAGAAAATTTTGACTGCAGTGTATGCTGGGAAAGATGTGGATATAAGCGGAAGTTTGGAATTGATAAATCATATGATAGATGTATACTGTGAGTATGATTTGTTACGGAAGCTTTTGAATAACACAGAATCATGGTTTAGACAGATAAATGCAGATGAAGGCTTTGAGGTTTATCAAAAAGGATTGCTGGGTTTAAAAGAAGAATGGAAAAAGGCATTGGATAGGCTGGAGTGTTCGCCTCACATAGATGCTGTGAATGGCAAAATTGTCGGAGAAGAACATTTGGATTATGCTGTCTTGTACTGCAAGAGAAAGATAAATGAAATATGTAATATGTTGAATCAGTCGATAGAGTATGATAGCTGGACGTTATTGCAGGAAGCGGATAAAATGCATACAAAGTATGAAAACGATTTCTATATGGCTGAAAATATCATCGCGCAGACAGCAATTAAGTCATCCGAGTATAAAAGTCTTTCTATATTGGCGATTCGTAACTGTACGCAGAAATGCCAGGTGCCGGCATGCAACAGCTTCCACTTTTACCGGATGGGTAAGTTATATGAGAAAGCAAACAAAAATATACAGGCCGAGCAGTCATATGAGGATGCATACAGACTGAACCCACTGAATTTCAGAGCTTTATATAAGATCGCAATGAATTCCCGGAATGAGAAGTACAGTGAGGCCGCACGGAAAGAGTTTAGAAATATTTTGCGAATACTTCATGTTCCGCTGGGGGATACCAGGGCAATGGAGAAGACTGTAAAGAAACTTCCTGCTTTGGAACTGGAGTATATATGCAAATGCTATGTTTTGTTGGCAGATATTGAGCTGCATGTGGAAAAACCAGATTATGGTTATTATAATTATTGTCTGAATATGATGGAGATTGCTGTCAAAAATATAAGAGAAAACCAGTTCATATGTGAAATGTATGGGGATCATCCGGATTATGTAGAGCATTTGGAGAAGAGACTGTCAATGAATGCGATTAGGAAAAAAGTGCAGTTATAAGGAACGGATTTTCGGTAAATTCAGGGAAAGCATGGGGAAGGTATGAGTGAAGAAAAATTAATTAAACTTGAGCAATTACTTTCGAATGGGATTGTACATGAAGGATATAAGGATTTAAATACCTCGATTTTTTCTGTTTTATATTCAAGAGGAAAAAACCTGCTTCGGAAGATTATTGAAGACAATTCAGACTGGAAGCAATACGGGAAAAATCAGAAAAATACGGATTTTGAGCGCTCAAATATTATTTCTTTTGTGGGAAAAAGAGGAACCGGTAAGACTTCAGCAATGTTATCCTTTAAGGATATGCTGGATTTGCATACCAGTACGCAGAATTATGGAATTGAGCAGATAGAATTGTTTTCCGAAGATCCAAATTTCAAAAACACGAAATTCTATACACTGGATTGTATAGATGCTTCTATTATGGAAGAATCAGAAAATGTTTTTATCTTGGTACTTGCAAATATGTTTGCGAAAATTCAGCATTATGCGCAGGGAGAGGCACAGAAGATTCGCGAGTATGACAATCGTATGCTTTTTCAGAAATTTGAAAAAATTTATGAGGACTATGTTTCACTTAATTCTTCCGAAACTGTTTCTGAAGGATATTCTGCTTTTGAAAAAATGAGAAATGCCGGAAGCAGCCAGAAAATCAGAGAAAATTTTGAAGAATTGGTGAAGCTCTACTTAGGTACCATAGACAGTAATTCACGGGATTTGATGAAAACAGAACAAAGATTTCTTGTAATCACTTTAGACGATATTGATATTGCCAGGAGAAAAAAAGGTGACGGAAAAGAAAACTGGGGTACTTATAAAATCATGAGTACGATATATAAGTATCTCACGGTGCCTGGTGTTATTGTCTTGACGGCATATGATTACAGTAATTTACAGGAGCGGTGTTTGAGCTTTTTTGAAAATGAAAATGGTAATAAAGGAGGCTTTGAGGAAGCGACCTTACAGTTTATCGAAAAAGTTTTCCCAATATATTCGCGCCTATATATGCCTGCTCTTGAGGATGAAATTAAAATTGACATAGGAAGTAATCGTTGGAATATACTTCATGATTTTAGGACAAGAACAAACAGACATATTTTCTCTCTCAAAGAGTTCATATTTGCCATGATGTATGACAAGACAGAAGTGTGCTTTGATTATGATGAGATGCATAAGCACTTTATAGAGCCTGATACATTAAGGTCATTGTATAATATGACAGAATTACTTCACAAACTGGATGAATATAATCATTTGCTGGAGTCAAAAGCTGATTTAAAAAAGTTTCAGGAAAATATTGAATGGGTAGAAGAAGATTGCAATTTTAGATACAAAGAAGAAATTCTGGTAAAGAATAAAAAAGAGTCTGATCTGCTCAATCTATGGATGCAGGAGCCGATTGATAGAAGAGGAGAAAGTATTGTAAAGGCAATATGTTCAGATATTCTTCCTTTAGGTCTGGATATAAGACGATTACGCGAAGAAGAAATGGAAGAGTCAAAGAGAGGGATAAAAACAGAGTCTGTTCAGGATGGAATAAAGTATGACAATAGCCATGTGGCATATAGTTATGCTGAACTGGTACATAGTATTTTTCATATGACAAGAGATAAACAAAAGTTTTCTAAAAAATTTATTTTCTGTTTATTGTACTCTTATACGCTCCATCTGACTGAGATATATAAAGTTTACCAGTGGAGTAAACGTCAGATCAATAAAACTGATTTTATGGCCATATATAGAGACAAAGTGCAGTTGTCCGATCCTGGAGAAGAGCTGCGCGGAAGAATGGCTGAGATAGAAAAAAGCTATCATATTTTGTTGGCTGTGACAGGACGGACGATATGTGGCAAATGGGCGCAATATTTTTTCCCGGATGTGACAGCCAGTGCCTTATTTGGGAATAACAATTATACTGACATCCGGGTTCGTGGGGTTTTGCTTGGCTACATTGAGCATCAGCCGAATGAGTTTCCTTTGGAGTTTTCTCCGGATGATACCGAAGAACAGATTTTAATAAAGGTGAAAGCATTTATTTTTGTTTCCATGCTGAATGTGACTGCATTAGATATAAATTATGAGAACGTTGGTTCTGTAAAGGCTGATTCTACGAATATCAGATGGGAACTCAGAGAAAATAATTGTACCTTAAGACTTGTTCAGGGCAGCAAAGATGACTATGAGCTGACAGCTTTTTTGAAACATGTTTTTTCATATACCGAGTATTTTTGTAAATATGAGGACTTAATCAGAAATCCTTTAAAATCTTGTGGAAAGCCATATGCAGCAGATCTTGATAGGAAGATAGGAAAGGCATTTGATCAATTATGGAATGATTATTATGAGTGGGACCGCGCATATGGAAATGCGATAATCCCCTTCTATAATCTTGACATTACTTATAATATGATAAAAAAGAACTTTTTGGATTATAGTTCAGAGATTCCAACGCTTCATATTCAAATGAATGATGAGAATACCTTATTTTTCTTGGAATATAAGAGGATGTTGGATAAATTTAAAAACTACTTGAAAAAAATCGATCAGGTCTACCAGTTGGAGGGAAAAAGCTCATTTGGTGAGATCATGTCTGAATGCCCATTTTATAAGATGATAAATGAACTGCAGGCTGATTCTTCCAGCAGAATTGCTGTATCAAATTATATTTGCAGTATTGTTATGAGAAAAATGGAAGATAGAGGGTTATTTGAAGAAATACCGGTTGGCTGATAGATAAAACGGGTGAATACAATGGATGAGCTATATAATATTATCGGTATATTATTTAGGAAAATACTACCGAAACAAATTATAGGTGGAAAGTATTGTTATAATAAGATACCCCTGGATTTGTTGGAAAAAATATCTTATGCATATGAAGACAATGCTGATGAAGCGGAAATTCATAAACGTTTTCAGTTTTTTAAAAGCCAGGTACAGTTTCAGCTGTATGAGGAGCAGAACTATATAGCGGATTCAGAGAGTTTTAATGTATTTGATCTGGTCGAGGTCTTCGTCAGAATGATTTTGGAAGCCAGAAATGGTGAGGTGGTTTGCAGATTCAGATATTTGCAGGAATGGCGCCAGGTGACAAATAAGGTGGAAAATACCGTCTTTCTTGCTGCTATGTATGCCAGAATGGATTATGAAAACGGAAAGATCAGGAGATCTTTCATTTGGCCGGATATCATTGGCCATAATAATGTTCAGTTGAACCGTATTTTATCAGATGGTATTTCTGACAATCATTTTCATCTGTTGGGATCTGTTCATTATTTTTCACTCTCCTGGCTGATGCTGATGAATCATGTAAATGAACAAAATTTTGTCAGGCAGATGGATGAAATGGACAATCAGAGGCGTAATCCACGGATACGCCTGTCCTATGATTACGAGGAAGATAAGTTTAAAATACAGCACTTGCAGGCTGCACTCATCCGTGTATATCTTTTTTCGGAATTGACAGGAAGATATATAGAGCTTGGAACTTATTATGCCTCCTGGGAAAAAATAGTCAGCTATATATCTCAAAAAAGTAATGGAGGCATGTATGAATTTGCTTTAAAATATCGCGATGCAATCCAATATAGTATAGCATATGAACAAATGGGGCAGTTATACAAAGAATATCCGGAGTATTGCTGGCTATTTCAGAAAATATTTAACGAAAAACCGGCGGGTGTAATAGAAAAAGAACTGGAAAGACTGTTGACGGAAAGAGATTTTACCTCAGCTATACTTGATCTTGCCCAAAAATCTGGAAATATTTTGTTAAGAGAGTGTACATGGCTATACAAAGATAATCTTCGTGAGTATGAGAAAGAGTGGCGGGAACAAACGCAGACGAGTGTATGGAGATTATTGAGAAATACTTCTGAGCTATTAGATTTTCGTACGGATTTACAGATCATCATCGATAGTTTACTGGACAAAGTGCAGCATATCAACTGTGATTATGCGGCGAATGGTGCCGGTGCCTGGTATGACACAGATGAGAGTCAGAGTTTACTGATCGGAGAACGTTGGCTGGAATATAAAATGTTTCGAGACAGGGAACTTTTGTCAGAAAATCATTTTAACTTATTCTATGTCTATTTATTGATCAAAGAGTCTTTTCGAATGGAAATACAGCAAAGTAATGAGAAATTGGGCTTCACTAATTTCCATAAATATCAGAAGCGTAAGGGTATGTTTACTTCTTATTATACTTATGGTGAATTGGCCCGTGCAGCAATAGAAGCTTCTGTAAGGCAGCAGAATATAAAAAGCATTGAGGTAAGAATAAGTTTTGGGGAAAGCTGTGCAGAAGATGCGGAATTGATTCGTTATTATGATAGAGAGATTCAACAGGGATGCTTGAAAGAATATGCAGATAAATACTATTATGTTATGGGATTTGGAAAAAGAGTAGATAATTTCAGACAGATTCCCAGTGAGTATGGACATATGTTTTACAGGCATTATGATTTGAGAGCGCGAATCCGAAAAGAAGCAGATGGCCTGATACAGCTTCGCAGAAAGAATCCGGAGATGGCACAGAGAATTAAAGGAATAGATGCATTTTCCGATGAAGATGGCTGCAGACCGGAAGTTTTTGCTACGGTGTATCGAGTGTTGAAGAAACATTCCTGCTACAGGGGATTAAGTATTAAACCGGAAGTGCCGCCCTTGCGTGAAACTTATCATGTGGGAGAAGTTTTTACGGATATAGTGGATGGGCTTAGAGCAGTGGATGAGGCTGTACATTTTCTTAATCTGGATTGTGGAGACCGTTTGGGACATGCTACTGTTTTAGGAATGGATGTAGAAAAGTGGTACGAAGACTGCAATTTCAAGATTTCCATACGGAGAATGGACTATCTTGATAATGTAGTATGGTTGTATTATAAGCTGCTTCGGTATCATATTCCGGATACAGACACACTACTTCAGTATCTGGAGATTGAATTTGAAAAATATTTTGCTTTGATTTACAGCAAATTTATAGGAGAAGGCTATATTGAGGATGTTGCAAGAAGAGCATGTGAATATGGTTCGGGATATAGCGAAAAATATGGCAGTCAGATAGCGAGACAAGCAGATCAGATATCTGAAGCTGGACAGAGACGCTCCAGTGTCTATGATTTTCGCTACGGGATTGTAAGAAAAAATGATGGGTCCATTTATGATTTCAATATCCGAAATTATTATTATTCATGGATGCTTCGAGGGGATCATCCCGGTTTATATGAGAATGGATTTTATGAGCAGCAATTGAATGTGAAATCTATTTGGGATGAGTGCAGTGTAAACAGAGAGTTCCCAAAAGACCAGAGAATCCGTTACATTCTTCCGGCAGCGGTATTGAACCATTTTTACCACTACAATACATATGTGAGAGAAAGTGGAGAAAAAGCGGAGACGGTAAAAATACCTGTGAATATGGTCAAAGCAATATCGCTGGTACAAAAAGCCATGCAATTCGAACTTGCACAAAGAGAAATTGCTATTGAAACCAATCCATCTTCCAATCTGATGATAAATCGCATTTCTTCCTATGATAAACATCCGATTTTTAAACTTTATAATATGGGCCTGACTCATGATGTAGAAAAATTGGAGGAATGTCCGCAGTTGAACGTGTCGATCAATACGGATGATCAGGGTGTTTTTGCAACCTGTCTTTCAAATGAATATGCACTGGTGGCAAGCTCGCTATCCAGAATGGTAGATTCTGATGGTAATCATGTGTATAAGAGGGCAGAAATCTATCAATGGATAAAAAACGTCCAGGAAATGAGTAATAACCAGTCCTTTCTGAAGGCAGAACCTAGAGATGAAGAGGGATATTGAGCATGAGGAGTGGCTTATGAAGAATATAAAAGAAGAAATCAAGTCGTATGGCTTACTTTTTGCTGTGCTCAGAGGTATTTGGGGTATATTAAAATCTTTATGGAAGGTTTTAATATATAATCAAAAAAATCACATGGAGGAAATTGAGGAGTCAAAAAAGAAGAAGGATCCGAAATGGGAATTGTTTAAAGAGTGGAAAGATGCATGGCTGTCTGGCAAAGAGGACAGAGAAAAAGCCGAAGATGAGATCTTTTTTCAATTATTCACTTATGATTATGAATACAGCTACACCAAGGAAAAGCATAATAAAAGGAAAAATTTCAGAATAAAATTTCTGTGTATGTTGCCATTTGCCACGACAACAGTTATATTTTTGGTGAGCATCATAGCTTATAATGTGAGTGTGTTTATAAAAGCTGGTGATTTTGTAAGTTTTGTAGAAAATATGGATTGGAGCTTTTCTATATACAGTACAGCGTTTTATGGTGCAGCTCTGATTATAACATATCTGATTATAAAATGGCTGGATGTAAAGAAGTATCAGGAAACCTGGGTCAGACATTCTAAGCATAAATATGCAGTTGAAATGGAAATGTTCCGATATATTAACGGAATGGGAAATTATTGTTATGAAAATAGAAAAAAATACTTTGTAGACAATATCATGAAAATATGGGATGCAAACAGAACCAAATTTGCTGAAAATATGGAAAAAGAAAGTGACATGAAGGATATGCTAAACGGCATAAAGACAGTCTGTAAGAAATTGAAAGACGATGAAGAATCATCAGATTAAAGCGCTCGCAAATACATTGAAAAATGAATGGTAATGCTTTAAATCAAGCGGGAAGCCAGTGCGTACTGGCTTCCCGCTGAATCGTTATACCTGATAAAATTTTTTATACCATTCCGCAAAGCTGCGAAGTCCTGTTCTTAAGCTGGTATTAGGCTTAAAGCCATAATCTCTTTCAAGAGCGCTTGTATCTGCATAAGTAACCGGGACATCGCCAGGCTGCATTGCCACCAGCTCTTTATGAGCTTCAAAATCATAATCTGCCGGAAGCACTTCAGCACGGATCAGTTCTTCCTGAAGGATAGTTACAAAGTCTAAGAGATTTTCCGGATTACTGTTTCCAATATTGTAGACAGCATACGGCGGGATGGGAAGACCGTCTTCACCATTTTTCTTTTCCGGAGCGCCCTGCATGACACGTTTCACGCCCTCTACGATATCATCCACATAGGTAAAATCACGTTTGCAGTGTCCGTAATTGAAAATCTGAATAGTTTCGCCTTTGAGCAGTTTGTTTGTGAAGCCGAAATAAGCCATATCCGGTCTGCCGGCAGGACCGTAAACAGTGAAGAAACGAAGACCGGTGGAGGGGATATTGTAAAGCTTGCTGTAGGCATGAGCCATCAGCTCATTGGATTTCTTGGTGGCTGCATAAAGGGATACGGGATTGTCTACTTTGTCATCGGTACTGTACGGGACTTTCTTGTTTGTTCCATAAACCGAGGAGGAAGATGCATAGACAAGATGTTCCACTCCTTTTGCACCGTTATCATAGGAATGGCGGCAGGCCTCCAGAATATTGTAAAAGCCGATCAGGTTGGACTGAATGTAGGCATCCGGATTGGTGATAGAATAACGAACACCGGCCTGAGCACCGAGATTAACCACGATATCCGGTTTATGCTCTGTAAAGATCTGATCAATAATAGTTTTATTAGCGAGATCATCTTTGTAAAATGTGTAGGTAGAATCTGCATGTTCTTTCACGCATTCTTCGATCTCTTTTAATCGCCATTCTTTGATGCTGACATCATAATAATCATTCATATTATCAAGACCGATAATATGAATAGGCGATTGAGTTTTTAAAAGCTCAAGAACCAGGTTGCTGCCAATGAAACCGGCAGAACCGGTCACAAATACCGTTTTGCCTTTTAAATCGATATGATTCATTTCTCTTTTCTCCCCTTTAGTCTCTCTTAAAGATATCTCTTGTGTAAACTTTTTCTTTTACATCATCAAGGCAGGAATCATATCTGTTTGCGATGATTGCCTGGCTTTTTTTCTTGAATTTTTTCAGATCATTGATTACTTCGGAGCCGTAGAAGGTTTCGCCATTCTTTAAAGTGGGTTCATAAATAATTACTTTGGCGCCTTTTGCTTTGATTCTCTTCATAACGCCCTGGATAGAAGACTGGCGGAAATTGTCAGAATTACTCTTCATGGTCAGGCGATAGACACCGATAGTTTTTTCTCCTTCTTTGCTGGGATCCCAGGAACTGTTTGCTTCATAGGCACCGGCCATTTCCAGAACTTTGTCGGCAATGTAATCTTTTCTTGTCCGGTTGCTTTCCACGATCGCAGAAATCATATTCTGCGGCACATCATTGAAGTTTGCCAGGAGCTGTTTGGTATCTTTCGGCAGACAATAGCCGCCGTAACCAAAACTTGGGTTATTGTAATGAGTACCGATACGCGGATCTAAGCATACACCGGTAATAATTTCCTGGGTATTCAGCCCCTTGGTCTCTGCATAGGTATCCAGCTCATTGAAATAAGAAACACGAAGAGCAAGATAGGTATTGGCGAAAAGTTTTACAGCTTCTGCTTCTGTAAAGCCCATGAACAGAGTATCGATGTTTTTCTTGAGAGCGCCCTGCTGGAGAAGAGCAGCGAAGGTATGGGCCTTTTCAGCAGAATCTTCATCGCAGGAAACAATGATTCTTGATGGATAAAGGTTGTCATACAGGGCTTTCGATTCACGAAGGAACTCCGGGCTGAAAATAATATTTTTTGTATTATATTTTTTCCGGACGGATGCGGTATATCCAACGGGGATCGTGGATTTGATAATCATGGTTGCATCCGGATTTACTTTCAGAACGAGCTCGATCACGGCTTCTACGGCAGAGCAGTCAAAGAAATTTTTCTTACTGTCATAGTTGGTAGGAGCTGCGATGACAACGAAGTCGGCATTTCGGTATGCTTCTTCCCCGTCGAGAGTAGCAGTAAGATCAAGCTCCTTCTCGGCCAGATACATCTCAATGTAATCGTCCTGAATAGGAGATTTTCTATTATTAATAAGCTCCACTTTCTCCGGAATAATATCAACGGCAGTAACATGGTTATGCTGCGACAGGAGCGTAGCAATAGAAAGCCCTACATAACCGGTCCCGGCAACAGCAATATTATATTTCCGGTCTACCAGAAACTTCTTCTTGTCAGCCTTCTCATCCTCAAACAAGTCCACGACTTCAAAATCCAGTGCCTCAGCAATCGCCTGAAGTTGATCGATGGACGGAGTATAGTTGCAGCTCTCCAGCCTGCTGATCATCCCCCTGTTGATGCCGGTCATTTCTGCCAGCTGTGCCTGTGTGATTTTTTTGGCTTTTCTCTTGGCGATAATCGTATCGGCCATTTTCCTTACAGATAATTTTTTCATATTCTTTCTCCAAATGTTATTGTGGATCACATTTTGTGACGGTTGTGAGTGGTTAAGATGTATTTAACATAGCAGATATTGGGGAAAATGTCAATTACAAAAACATAAAACAAATCGGGTAAGAAAAAAACAAATTTTGGAAAAATGGCTTGTTTCCAAGCTTTTCGGTTATTTAGTGTAACTTTTATGAAAAGTTCAGAATAAGAAAACCGAACGAGATATGCAGTAAATGATATGGGGACAGGATGGTACTTGGTGGCATTATCCTGTCCCCTGTTTTTTTGTTGTCTACGCAAGGAAAATAAGAAAAGATAAACAAAAGAACTCATTCTAAAAATATTTATTTGAATTATTTGCAGGAAAGCTGCAAATAATAGAAGTAAACTTGACTATAAGGTGTTTTGTGAGTATAATGGTATCAGAAAGCAAGTATGTGAGGAGGATCTGCCATGTTACTTCAGTTTTCTATAACGAATCATCGCTCGATAAAAGAGACTGCCATCATCAGCATGAAGGCAGCCGCAGATAAAACTATGAAAGAAGTCCTGATTTCCCCGGATGGAAAGAAAGAACTTGTGCCGGTTATGGCAATTTACGGTGCAAATGCGGCGGGCAAAAGCAACGTTATCCATGCGCTTCTACTTATGCGGGAAATGGTCTGCGGCAGTTATGCCAAACCGCTCAAAGGTGCAGAGCTTCCCTATGAACCGTTCGCTTTTGTGGATGGACAGACGGAGCCGACTACGTTTGAGATTATCTATTATTATGAGAGCATCAAATATGCCTATGGCTTCTCCTTCGACAAGGATCGGATTATCAGCGAATACCTCTATCATTGGCCAAACGGCAGAGAAGCATTGGTGTTCTCCAGAGAGAAAGACGAGTACGAATTTCGTGAGAGTATCCAGGAACAGCTTACCCTTGCCGGACGGACTTCGGAAAACAGGCTGTACCTCACAAGCTCCAACGAGTGGAACTGCGCCCAGACAGAAAAAGCATATCTGTGGTTCCAGAAAAACCTTCGTGGCTTGATTGCAACAGGTGTATCGAATGAAAGCACCATTGACGCAATCCGAAAAGGCGGCGATGGGAAACAGCGCATCTTAAAAGAAATGATGCTTGCCGATCTTGGCATCTGCAATGTGGAACTGTCCGGCACAAAAGAGAAGCCGATTATTTCCACGGTGCATCAGCTCACGGATGACAGCGGTGAGAAAAAGCAGTATACCTTACTGCTGGGGCAGGAATCTGTGGGAACACAACGTTTCTTTTCCAGAATCGGTTTGTGGATGGATGCGCTGAACTCCGGTGCGGTGCTTGTGGTGGATGAAATCGAAGCGAGTATGCACCCACTGCTTACCCGACATCTGATTGAAATGATTCAGGATCAGACCACTAACCAGAACCATGCGCAGTTGATCTTTACCACTCATGATACGGGACTGCTAGATTTGAAATTGCTGCGCCGTGACCAGATATGGTTTGCAGAGAAAGATGAAAAGACAATGCAGACTGACATTTATGCTTTGACTGAGTTTTCTCCGAGAAAAGAGGAGAACATAGCCAGAGGATACCTGCAGGGCAGATATGGTGCCATTCCGTTTATCGGAGGAGGTATCTGAGATGGGAAGAATCAAAGAGATCGAACGCAAAGCCTCCGGGCGAAGAAAGAGAAAACCGGTGGTGTACCTGATCTGTGAAGGGTCAGAAACGGAAATCCGGTATTTCAAAAAGTTCCGTAGCAGAGAGTGTAATATTGATATTGTTCCAATTCCTTCTCAATATAAATCTGCGGATAAGCTGGTACAGAAGGCACAGGCAACCATCGGGTACAGCCCATATTACCCGGATGAAGGTGATATCATTTGGTGCGTCTTTGACCGGGATGACAACACGAACGCTATGCTTTCCAAGGCAAAGCAAACGGCAATCAAGGAGGGTTATCAGATCGCTTTCTCCAATCCGTCCTTTGAAGTCTGGTTCTTGTTGCATTTCAATAATCAGACCACACCTGTTGAGAATTGCGAAGCTGCCATTAAGCTGTTGAAGAAAAAAGGCAGGCTGGAGCAGTATGAGAAGAATAAGGAAGTATATGAACAGTTGAAGCCGTTGCAGGAAGCAGCTATTGAACGGGCGAAGAAACGAGTGGCTACGCTGCAGACAGAACATACGGAAATACTTTCCAGAGAGAGCAATCCGGTGACAACGGTTGCGGAGCTGGTAGAGTATTTGAACAGCAAGCAATAGGAGAAGGTTATGTTTGAAAATCTGATAATACGGGGGCCTCAGGTAGCTTATGCTGCGTCAGAAGGCGGGCCACGCTTTAACAAATGTAGCAAGAATTCTCCCACCTCTTCAGGTGGTGAGATGAATTGCACATCTGAGCATATCTGCTCAAA
>NZ_JAJEPR010000035.1:0-36050 GCF_020686945.1 Fusicatenibacter faecihominis
GCTTTGCCTTAAAAGGCAATCGAGCAGGAAGCCCCCACTTCAAAATCGTAAGATTTAAGTGGTGGGAGCATGTCACTTACCCTGATGGTATTTTTTTCTGCGGGGATATCTGTACTGGCAGAAACAATAGAGCAGAAAGATGTGGATGTAACTGCGCAGTATATTCAAACAGCCGAGGGTTTCAATCAAGCTCCTGTTAAGAATGGAGAAGGAAGTCTCACAACAGAAGAAGGTGTTAAAGTTTCAGTTTCCGGTGCGCCGGGAAATGCCAGATATCTGGTTATATGCCCTATTCTGAAAAATACAGATGGCGGCAGATGGCTGATCAAATGTTTAAATGGTAGAGGGGATTTTATCTGCGCATATGATATTTATTTCCTGGATGAAGCAGGAAATCGGATTAATGCGAAAGGAGTTACAGTTACTATAGATTCTCCGGCAGATGCAGATAATTTAGAATTTTACAGTGTTTCTACAGATGGAACAGTGGCAGTGACAGATTATTCCATTAAAGACAACTGCATAACATTTAAAATATCAGGAAACAGGTACTATGTATTTACAGAAACGACAGCATCGGATATATCAGTAACTCAGACACCAACGGCAGGCAGTACAGGAACAGGTAGTCAATCAAAATGTAACTTTGTTCCGAAGACAGCAGATAATACAAATATATTAGGTTTGGTAATTGCTCTTGTTATTTCTGCAGCCATGGCTTTATTGTTAGGTAAAAAGATAAAATTGAGATAATCAGATGAATGTTGCTAAATCAGCGCTTCATGGATGTGAAAAGGTTGTTTTAGAGGGACATATCAAACCATTTGATAAAACTTATGATATTCTAAAATTCACAGAAAACAAAATTCGACACAATCCGAAAAAGTCAATAAAAATCAATAGGAGTTGCGGCTTATAATCGCAAAACCTATTGATTTTTTAATTTGGTTGCGGTATTATGGAATCATGGAGGTGGTTTCTATGATAAACAGACCGCTCTACGTCGATAGGATTATGGCATACACCGACACACCTTTTGTAAAAGTGTTGACGGGTGTTCGCCGCTGCGGAAAATCCACAGTTCTTAAAATGATCATGGAGAAGCTGCAAAAGGAGCATGGCATTCCATCTGAGCGGATTGTCAGTATGCGCTTCGATTCCATGGATTATGAGGATATGACAGCGAAGGATATGTTCAAGGCTGTCAAAGAAAAGCTAAATCCAACTGGGAGAACGTATCTCTTTCTGGATGAGATTCAGGAAATTGAAGGCTGGGAGAAAGTAGTAAACTCCCTGGCAACGGATTATGATGTTGACCTTTATGTGACAGGCTCCAATTCCAGAATGATGTCTTCGGAAATAGCGACTTACCTGACCGGACGATATGTTTCCTTCCGTATCTATACGCTTTCTTTTCAGGAATATCTGGAATTCAAAAAGCAGTATACACAGGTAAAGGATATCCATGCTGAACTGGCAGATTATATCCGTTTGGGAGGCTTCCCTGCAACACATCTGCGAGAGTATTCACAGGATGAGGTTTATACGATTGTCCGGGATATCTATAATTCCACAATTTTCTCGGATATCGTAAAGAGAAACCAGATTCGCAAGATCGACCAGCTGGAACGGGTGGTTCGGTACACATTTGCGAATGTAGGAAATTCCTTCTCGGCAAAATCAATTTCTGATTATCTGAAATCGGAGCATCGTTCTATCGACAATGAAACGGTGTACAGTTATCTGGAAAAGCTGGAGAAAGCATATCTCCTTCATCGTTGTTCTCGATACGACCTGCGCGGAAAGGAAATTCTGAAAACGCAGGAGAAGTTTTATCTTGCTGATACCGCTTTACGTTACAGTGTGCTGGGCTATACACCGGACAGCGTTGCTTCCAGTCTGGAAAATGTGGTGTATCTGGAACTTTGCAGACGAGGCTATACCGTGACGATTGGGAAAACACCAGACGGTGAGGTTGATTTTGTGGCGCAGAAGCAGAATGACCGGTTGTATGTGCAGGTCACACAGGAGATTAAATCCGAAAAAACAGAAAAGCGCGAATATGAACGACTGCTGGAAATCCGGGATAACTATCCGAAGTACGTTTTGAGAACCGATGAATTTGCCGGAGGCAATTACCAGGGAATCAAAAGTATGCATATTGCAGATTTTCTGTTGAGCACTGAATATTAACGATGAGGGCGGCGGTGAGCCGCCCTTTTACATAGTCGGAACTGACTGATCATCGGTTCCGACTATTTTTCTGCCCTTCTCGTAAACGGTAAACCACCCATCTCTATGCAAGCATCTCCTCATCTGAGATAATGATGGAAAAGTTGTACAACACACTTTTCACATTTTTCACACCAGGAGGTCAATCATGAACACAAAACTTGCCACTTCCCAGATCCGTTTGAAAAACTGGGCCGCTATTATTCAGGACCGCAAGCAATCCGGTCTGTCCGTAAATGATTACTGTTCACAGCATCAGCTCTCGCGGGACGCTTATTATTATTGGCTGCGCAAAATCAAAGAAAACCTGCTTGTGGAAAGCGGCTTTGTCGAAGTGGCGCCGCCAGTTCCTTTTCCAGTACAGAAGGTCCAGCCTTCTGATTCAAAGGAAATGATGCAGCTGTGTTTCCAGGGGATGCAGCTTGACATTCCTCTTTCTGTTTCAAGAGATACCCTTTTGATGATTATTGAGGTGGCTGCCCATGCTCAATGATGCAGATATTTCCCGTTTCCGCCACGTTTATGTTTTTGTTGGAAAGACGGATCTTCGAAAAGGAATCGACGGTCTTTCTACACTGGTAAAGCAAAAATTCCAGCTGGGTGATCAAAAGCAGTGAAGTCTACTTTTCACTGGTCTATGACTGGATGAAAGAAGAAGTTTTAAAACAGCCTGTAATCCAGGCAGATGAAACGACCCTGAAAGTAAACCGGGATGGCCGGAAGGCCGGGGCATCCAGCTATATGTGGGTCTATATCACCGGAGAGCATGATGACAGCGGTAAGAAGATCATTCTGTATAATTACTGCCGGACGCGGAGTACAGAACACTTAAGGAATTTCTTATCCGCCTATCAGGGAACCCTGGTATCAGATGGCTATCAGCCGTATCATACTTTTTCGGAAGAGCAGGCACTGGCATCGGCCGGCTGCTGGAGGCATTGCCGGCGCAGGTTTGTAAACGCAATAAAAGCGGCACAGAAAGATCTTTCGGAAGAAGAGCTGAAAAACAGCATTGTTTATCAGGCACTGGCCCGGATCTCTGCTATTTATAAGCTGGATGAATCCTGGAAAGGAAGAAGCTGTGAATACAGGGCAGAACATCGCCGGAGAATTTTAAAACCATTGGTGGACGAATATTTCGACTGGGTGAAGGAACAGGTTAAAACCTGCAGCGTACCGCCAAAATCAGAGACTGGCGAGGGATTATCCTACAGCATCCACCAGGAAAAGTATCTGAGAACATTTCTTGAGGATGGGAATATCCCCATCGACAATTCTGCCTGTGAACGTGCGATCCGTCCATTCTGCGTAGGGAGGAAAAACTGGAACGTAATTGATACGGTGGAAGGTGCACAGGCAAGTGCGATCGCATACAGCATTGCGGAAACTGCCAAAGCGAATCATCTAAAGCCGTATCAGTATTTCGAATACCTTCTGACAGAATTACCAAAACGGGTCACTCAGAAAAAGGATAGCAGTTTTTCACTGGATGATCTCATGCCCTGGTCATCTGAGCTGCCAATGTCCTGCCGCAAGATAAAATAGAATTTTTGAAGCCGCCTCAAAGAGGCGGCTGGTTCTAGTGGTAGGTGTATGGTTTACCATTTACTACAAGGAAACGTATCAGTACCCAAGCAGAAAAGCCATGAAGAAAATGAAAGCCGAAGTCAAGAGGAATGTAAACAGGCGAAGTCTGCTAGTTGCAAAGGAAGAGGATTTAATAAAGAATCTGAATCCGAAAATCACAGGATGGAAGAATTATTATTCCACCAAGAGAAACGAAAAGTGGATGCAGGCTCTAGACTGGTACATTATTTGCACTTTTACAAGATGGTATAACAAGAAACACCAGAGATGTAATCGTATGTCAAAGGTGGGATTTGTAAGAAATAGCATTTACGAAAAAGGATTAAAGAAAATGGCTAGAGCATGACGTAATGCTGTAGAAAGAAGAATGTCGGAAAGCCGTGTGAGGGAGAACCTCATGCACGGTTTGATGAGGGGCGGATGAAAATTTCATCCGCCCTTCTTTTTAACAATTTACCGGTTATCAGAATACCAGCCGCATCTGGTTCCAGACTACATTTCCGTGGACGGAGCCGGAGATACCTTCATTTTGAAAACCAAATTTTGTGTAGTAGGGAACCAGGGCATCTTTACAGGTCAGGACAAGACCTTTTCGCCCCTGGTTCTTTGCTGTCCGGATCGCTTCCCGGATCAGTTCTCCGGCATAGCCCTGTTTCCGGTAGGCAGGGAGCGTATTGACACCGAAGATCATCTGCCATGCGCCGTTTTCGTTGTGCATGGAAGCTTTCTCATACATTTCATCGGTCAGATCCTTTTCATCCGTGACAAAGCCATCAACAAAGGCGATGAGCTTGTCATCTTCGAACATCAGCCAGAAATAGTCACCGTAATACCGGAGACGCTCCGCAAATTCCTCCTTTGTGGCAGCTTCGGCAGGCGGAAAGCATTCTGCTTCAACAGAAGCAACCGCATCCAGATCGGACATGACAGCAGTTCTTATTATTTTCATACTTTTTTACTCCAAAATTAATATAAAATTGATTTTTCAGGCACGGTTTTTTTGTGTAGAATATGATATCATATTATGATGCCAGGGTCAAAGGGTCAAAAAGCCGTTCGTGTTCGCATGACAAGGCTTTTGATCTTGGAATCCGTCAAATATGAAAAATTTTATCATGTAAGTCATGCCGTATATGGTCAGTCAGTGAAAAATTCCATGGCATGGCTCATGTGACGGGAGATTATCCGTTATATTATGATGCGATCAATGAAAAAGGACTCGGTATGGCAGGTCTGAATTTTGTCGGAAAGTGTCAGCCAGTTTTTCCATATTCTCGGTTCAGTGGATCAGCAGCGGGGATGCTGTGAAGTTGCTGATGGAAAGTATGAGATCACATTGTATACTTCCTGCTGTAATGTGACAAAGGGAATCTATTATTATAATACCTACGAAAACCATCAGATCAGCGCAGTGGATATGCATAGAGAAGATCTGGACAGCGAGGCTCTGATCTGTTATCCGGTGATCCAGGGAGAAAAAATCCATTTCCAGAACTGATGCTCAAAGAATGAAAGAAGGGCGTCTGGATGAAAAAGAAAGTCCTTCCGGTCGCAGCCAATTTCAGTTTAAATAAAAAAGCAAAGAATAAGAAAAGAGGTGCCTTTTTCTGGGGGCACCTCTTTTCTTGGGGAAAATATATGGTAAATATTTCATTGGAACAGTGTTTTTTTAAAAATATCTTTACAAACCACACAAAACAATATATAATGCAGTAAAAACAAAGAAAAACAACATATAAAACAAAGAAAAACCACATAAACAAATAGAAACATCATAACGGATGAGAAACGGAGGAAGCAGAATGAAGATTTTAGATTCAAAATTTGTACAGGGATTTATAAAAATGGCAAATGACGGTTATCTCCAGGGATGGCATGAAAGAAATGGTGGAAATCTCAGTTATCGCTTAAAAACTGATGAAGTGGAGATGATCCGTCCACGTCTGAACGCACCGGGAGAATGGACTCCGATCGGGACAGAAGTACCGGGACTTGCAGGGGAGTTTTTTCTGGTGACAGGAAGCGGAAAGTATTTCAGAAATATCATCGTTGACCCGGAAGCCTGCCTGGCGATCATCGAACTGGATGAGAAGGGCTGTAATTACCGCATTCGCTGGGGACTGGTAGAAGGCGGCAGGCCGACAAGTGAGCTTCCTACGCATCTGATGAATCATGAAGTAAAGAAAAAGCTTACCAACGGAAGACATCGTGTGATCTATCATGCACACACGACCAATACCATAGCACTGACTTTTGTACTGCCGCTTGAGGACAAAGTATTCACAAGAGAGTTATGGGAATCTGCAACAGAGTGTCCGGTGGTATTTCCGGATGGTGTTGGTGTTGTTCCGTGGATGGTTCCCGGTGGAAGGGCGATCGCAGTGAAAACAGCGGAACTGATGAAAAAATATGATGTGGTCATCTGGGCACACCATGGAATGTTCTGTTCGGGAGAGGATTTTGATCTGACCTTTGGTCTGCTTCACACAGTAGAAAAGTCGGCGGAGATCCTGGTGAAGATCCTGTCTATGGTCCCGCATAAGCTGCAGACCATCCAGCCGGATAATTTCCGCGATCTGGCGAAAGACTTCAATGTGACTCTTCCGGAAGAATTCCTTTATGAAAAAGAATAAGAGATCATATATTTTTGCCTGACATCATGGTATGATAAGCGTATACGAAAACGAGGGAGGCAGAAAATGAAAAACATCCTTATTGTAGTAGACATGCAAAATGACTTTATTGATGGAGCACTGGGAACCCGGGAAGCCATTGCCATTGTCCCGAAGGTGGAAGAGAAGATCAGGGAGTTTGAAGGAGAGGTGTTTTTTACAAGAGACACGCATGAGGCCTGTTATCTGGAAACGCAGGAGGGAAAGAATCTTCCCGTCCCGCATTGTATTCGTGAGACAGAAGGCTGGCAGATCCGACGGGAACTGGACGCTCTGAGAGAAACAGAGCCGATAGACAAGGAAACCTTTGGATCACGGGAGTTGGCAGAAAAACTTGCTTTACTTAACGCAAAGGAAGAAATTGGAAGTATCACTCTGGTGGGACTTTGTACAGACATCTGTGTGATCTCCAATGCGCTTCTGATCAAAGCATATCTTCCGGAGGTTCCGATCTCTGTAGATGCCGCATGCTGTGCAGGAGTGACACCGGAGCGTCATGAGAATGCGCTGAAAGCCATGGAGATGTGCCAGATCAAGATCATCCGGTAAGTATCAGAGATTTTATAAGAAGAGAGTGTGCATTTTACAAGAAAATGTGTGCTCTCTTTTTGGATGTCTGATCGTTTTTTCTTCTCCAAAGTTCACAGAATCTTCACAAAAAAATTGAAAAAGACTATTGACAGAACAAAACTTGCGTGTTATATTACAGATAGAACAAAGAGAGGAACAGAAAAGGATCAAAGAAAAGATTCCAGGAAGTTCTTCAAAGGTTCAAAAGCTTCCGATTCTGCCGGAAGGCAGAGAGAAGCCGTTAACGATAATAACCCAATAAAATAGATAAAAAATTAAAGGAGAGATGACTTATGTTAATGCCGAGTATTTTTGGAGAGAATTTATTTGATGATCTGTTTGATAGTTTTCCGTTTTATGACAATGCAACAAAAGATGTAGAGAAGAAACTGTATGGCAGAAAAGCAGCCCATATGATGAAGACCGATATCAAGGAAAAATCAGATGGCTATGAACTGGTAATGGATCTGCCGGGCTTTACCAAAGACGAGGTTCAGGCAACTCTGGAAAATGGTTATCTGACCGTTCAGGCAGAGAAAGGTCTGGATAAGGAAGAGAAGGAGAAAGAGACCGGACATTACATCCGCAAAGAGCGTTATGCCGGTGCCATGAGCAGAAGCTTCTATGTTGGTGAGAATGTGGAGCAGGAGGATGTCAAAGCCGAGTTCAAACATGGCATTCTGAAACTCTTCGTTCCGAAGAAAGAAGCAAAACCGGCAGTAGAGAAAAAGAATCACATCGCCATTGAGGGCTGATGATCGGTAAGAGAAGGGAATGAGAGGCCGGAAACGACCTCTCATTTTTCGCATGGGAAAGAAGGTGGAGACAGTGAGTGCGAAGAGAGATTACTATGAAGTTCTGGGCATCAGCAAAACAGCAGATGCCTCGGCGATAAAGAAAGCTTATCGGAAGCTTGCCAAGAAATATCATCCGGACAGCAATCCGGGAAACAAGGCAGCGGCGGAAAAGTTTAAGGAAGTTACGGAAGCCTATGATGTATTAGGCGATGAGAAAAAGAGAAAGCTATATGATCAGTACGGTGCCGCTGCCTTTGAGGAGGGCGCAGGCCAGGCCGGAGGCTATGGAAACGCCGGAGGTAATCCGTTCCAGGGCGGTTTCAGCGGTTCCTATACAGGGCCGAATGGCTCTTATCAGGAATATCATTTCCAGGGTGGAGAGGATATGGATGATATCCTCAAGAATCTTTTTGGTAATTTCCACAGCCAGGGCGGCAGCAGGAGAAGCGGCTTCCACAGCAGCGGAAGTACCGGTTCGAAGGGCTACAGCGGTTTCTACAGTCAGGGAGCAGGCAGTCACGGCTTTCATGGTTTCCAGGATCAGGGCTTTGACGGCTTCGATTTTGGCCAGGGCGGAAGTTACAGCAGCAAAGGCTCCGATGTTCATGCAGATATCCATGTAACCTTTGATGAGGCGGCTTTCGGCGGTAAGAAGCTGATCCATCTTCAGGACAGCACGGGTGCGGTCCAGTCCTATGAAGTGAATATTCCTGCCGGCATTGAAACGGGCAAGAGTATCCGTTTGAGAGGAAAAGGTTCCCCTGGAGCCGGCGGCGGAGAAGCAGGAGATCTGCTTTTGAAAGTAACCGTGGATGAAAAACCTGGGTTCCGTCGGGAAGGAATGGATGTATACACTACCGTTCAGGTACCCTTTACCACAGCAGTTTTCGGCGGCGAGGTGAAGATCCGGACACTGACCGGTGAGGTTCTCTGCAAGATCAAACCGGGAACTCAGTCAGGAACCAAGATTCGCCTGAAAGGAAAAGGAATTGTAAGTTTAAGCAATTCCTCCGTTCACGGAGATCAGTATGCAGTCGTGGAAATTGCGGTTCCGAAGAACCTTGATCCGGAGGCCAGACAGAAACTGAAAGAGTTTGAGGCAGCTTTGGAAAAAAGCGGCCGCGGGTTTCACAACGGGAACGTGGCATAAATAATCAATAGAATACGAAAAGTCTCAGCAGATGATGGAAAGTTCATCCTCTGGCTGAGACTTTTTTATGTATATCTTATTACTTATATGTAAATTTTGCATAAATTTCATCATTGAAAAACAGGAAAATTGGACAATTGTATTATTCAAAAAGGCGTGCTAGAATACATTCAGAAATACAGAACAGCGTTCTGTATCACATAACACTTAGCAGGAGGCGCCATGGCAGAGAAGAATGAAAAAGAAATTAAAGTAAAAAGTCTACAGAAGGCGCTGGACATTTTAAATTGCTTTACGAAGAAAAGCAGTTGGGGTGTCACAGAGCTGAGTGAATATCTGGATCTGAATAAGAGCAACGTTCACAGCATTCTTTCCACCTTTGCCGCAATGGAATATTTAAGGCAGGATGAAGAAACCGGAAAGTACAGGCTTGGTATGGCGATCTACACATTATGTCATGCGTTGGGCGATGAACTTATTGTTGGAAATATCGCTCTTCCTTATATGCAGGAGCTTTCCAACTGGAGTGGCGAGCGTGTTTATCTGGGAGTGCCCCATGAGGATGAAGTGATCTATGTGAATTCCACTTATCCGGAAGAGGCTTTCAGTCTGATGCGGACGATCATGGGAGAACGGGCGCGGATGTACTGCACCGGTCTTGGAAAAGCCATGATGGCTTACTTGCCGGAAAAGGAGGTCGAAGAATATCTCAGGAGAGAACTTCCGGCCTGTACCGATTATACGATCACAGATGCAGAGAAACTAAAAGAAGAACTGATACTTACCCGGAAACGCGGGTATGCCATTGATAATATGGAGCACGAATTTGGAGTCAAATGCGTGGCAATGCCGATCTTCAATCAGCAGCATCAGGTAGAAGCAGCAATCAGTGTCAGCGGACCGTCCCTTCGATTTGAAGAGGAGAGGATTCAGAAGATTGCCGAGAAGCTGAAAGATACCGTGCGAAAGATAGAACGGAGACTTTAAGAAAAAAATACCGCTTATTGCGGTATTTTAAAGGCTAATAAAACAGAACAATGTTCTCTAATAGAGAACAAAGAGGAGGAAAAATGAAAGAGAAAAGATTTCCCGGGGGAGTCTGGCCGGTAATGCTTACCCCTTTCACGGAAGAAAATCAGGTTGATTATCCGGCACTGAAGGAACTGGTTGAATGGTACATCGAAAATGGTGTTGACGGTTTGTTTGCAGTATGCCAGTCCAGTGAGATGTTTAAGCTGACGCTGGAAGAAAGGGTAGGGATTGCGGCAAAAGTGAAAGAATTTGCAGCCGGCCGGGTACCGGTCATCGCGTCCGGACACATTTCTGATTCTCTGGAGGAGCAGATCCATGAACTGAAGCTGATTGCGGAAACCGGAGTAGATGCAGTGATCATGATCACCAACCGGATGGCGGCAGAGGACGAATCCGATGAGGTCTGGATCAGCAATACAGAGAAAATTCTGGAAGCCCTTCCCTCTGAAATCCGGTTCGGACTTTATGAGTGTCCTTATCCGTATAAAAGAGTGATGAGTCCGAAGGTGACAGAGTGGTGTGCATCCACCGGAAGATTCTATTTCCTGAAGGATACCTGCTGTGATGCAGATCAGATCCGTGAAAAGCTCGCAATTTGTAAGGACACGCATCTTAAGCTTTACAATGCCAATACAGCAACGCTTCTGGAATCCTTAAAGGACGGAGCCTATGGTTATTGCGGCGTGATGGCGAACATGCATCCCCGTCTTTACCGGATCCTGTATGACCGGTATCAAACAGAGGATATGACAGAACTTTCCGAATTCCTTACCATGGCGGCTCTGATTGAGCGTCAGTGTTATCCGGTCAATGCGAAATACTATCTGAATCTGGAAGGTCTGCACATGGGACTTCATTCCAGAGTAAAAAATGCAGAAGAACTTTCGGAAACTTTTAAAAAGGAAGTAAAGATGCTTCGTAATCTGTCCGAACGGATGGAAAAAAGCCTGAAACGATAAATCAGTGAGGAGGGGTCACTCATGAAAAAGCCTGTAAAAGGGAAAAGTCAAGTTTGGAAAAACATATACAGAAGCCGTTATCTGTATCTTTTGTTTGCCCTACCGCTTCTGTATTTCATTGTTTTCAAATATGGTGCTATGGCCTGGCTGAGCATCGCATTCTTTGATTACAATGCATTTCTTGGATTTGCGGGCAGTAAATTTGTAGGAATCAAGTATTTCAAACAGTTTATCATGGATCCGTATTTCTGGAACATCCTGAAAAATACGGTTGTCCTGAACCTTTGGATGCTGGTGCTGTATTTCCCGACACCGATCATCCTGGCACTTCTGATCAATGAAGTGAAAAACAAGCACTTCAAAAAAATGGCACAGACCATTTCTTACATGCCGTATTTCCTTTCCACTGTGGTTGTGTGTGGTTTTATCACCACGATCCTTTCCAATGACGGTCTGATCAACCAGGTGGTTTCTTCTCTGGGACTGGAAAAAGTACAGTTCCTTATGGAGCCGGGCTGGTTCCGCCCGATTTATGTCATTTCGGAAATCTGGCAGCAGTGTGGATGGGGGTCCATCATTTATCTGGCAGCCCTGGCAGGCGTGGATTCACAGCTTTATGAGGCAGCAGCCATTGACGGAGCCGGAAAATGGAAACAGCTGATCCATGTAAGCATTCCCGGGATCGCACCTGTGATTTCCATTCAGCTTCTTCTGACGGTTGGAAAGCTTCTGACAGTCGGATATGAAAAGATCCTGCTTCTGTATACGGGAGCAACGTACTCCACAGCAGATGTGCTCTCTACTTATGTATACAGACGTGGATTGATGGAAGCCAACTACAGCTATGGATCTGCAGTAAGTATTTTCCAGGCTGTGATGGCATTGATACTTGTAGTTCTGGCAAATAAAGCAGCCCGCAAAGTAGGGCAGACAAGTCTTTGGTAAGGAGGTGCCGGAAACATGGTAAAGAAGAAAAAAATATCAGCCGGTGACAGAACCTTTCATATCGCTGTACTTGTGATCGTCTTTCTTATGTGCGTGATCACCCTGTATCCGATCTACTACATGTTGATCGTATCGATTAGTGATGGAAACGCAGTACTCAGAGGAGATATTACGATCCTGCCGAAGGGAATCAATTTCGGTGCATATAAAGCGGTACTGAGTAATGAGTATGTTCCGAAAGCATATCTCAACACCCTGATCTACACGGTGGCCGGAACGCTGGTCAGTGTCGGTATGACAGCACTGTGTGCGTACCCGCTTTCCAGAAAAGAGTTTTATGGAAGAGGGATTTTTACAGGGATCGTCGTATTCACAATGTTCTTTGATGCCGGTATTATTTCCAATTATATGGTAGTACAGTCTGCCGGTCTGATGAACAGCATCTGGGCGATCATTCTTCCCGGAGCCATCAATGTGTGGTACATGATCATTATGAGAACCTTTTTCTCAGATATTCCGGAGGAATTATTTGAATCTGCAAGACTGGACGGCGCCAACGATCTGACGATCTTTGTGAAAATGGTGCTTCCGCTGTCCAAAGCAGTACTGGCAACCATGGTTCTCTTCTATGCAGTTGGTTTCTGGAACCAGTGGCTGCAGCCTCTGATCTACTTAAATGACAGAAGCCGTTTCCCGATGCAGCTGATCCTGAGAAATATCGTTCTTGGAACGGATGCGGCACTTTCCAAATCCATGTCTGCTTCTGCGGATATGGCAACCATGAGTCTGAATATCAAGTATGCAGTTATTTTTATCACGATACTTCCGATCCTGATGGTATATCCCTTCGTTCAGAAGTACTTTGTAAAAGGTGTGATGGTCGGCTCAGTCAAGGGCTGATTACATAGAAAGGAGAATTCACAATGAAAAAAGAACACTTGAAAAAAGCAGCGGCACTTTCCATGGCAGTCATGATGGCAGCCGGCAGCCTGGTAATCCCGGGCACAACAGCGAAAGCTGCTTCCGAAGTTGATCATTCGGAAGAAATCACGATCACGATGATGACCACTGAGGCAGGAACACAGAAATTCCCGACAGAAGGTTATGTTTACGATGTGATCAAAGAGAAATTCAACATCAATCTGGAGGTTCAGCCGATCCCGGCCAGTGATTACGACACTAAGATCTCCACCGTGCTGGCTTCTGGACAGATGCCGGACATCATCGGCGGTCTTCAGTCTGAGAAACTGCTGAAATATGCGCCTACCGGTATGTTCCTGAATCTGACGGAGTATAAAGACTATGCACCGGACTATTTTGATCTGATGTATGGCGAGGATCGTGCGGCAGAGACAAAGAAGGTAGAGAGTGACGGTAGCCTCTTCGGCTTCCAGAAATGTGAGTATAACCGTATTGCGGTTGCTCAGATGGTAGCTATCCGTACCGACCTTCTGGAGGAGATCGGTGTGGAAGAACCGACCACTTTTGAAGAATATTATGATGATCTCTTAAAGATCAAAGAAAAACATCCGGATATGTATGGATTCGGAACCAGAAATGGTACCAATTATCTGGTTGGCTCCTTTGCTTATGCACTGGGCACCGGCGGTTTCCCGACCTTTGCAACGACCAGAGGTATGTATTATGAGCCGGAAAGCGATTCCTATGTATACGGACCGACTTCCGAAAAATTCACTCGTGTGGTAGAATTCTTACAGAATGCGTACAAAGACGGACTGCTTGATCCGGATTATGCGACGATGACCAAGGATGATCTCTTTGAGAAAGCATCCAGCGGAAAACTCATGAGCGTATATGACAACAACTCTTTCGTAGGCCGTGTATATAATCCGGCACTTCAGGAAATCGATGCAAATGCAAAATTTGATATCCTGAAACCTATGGCAAACGAGGATGGCAATACCAGAAGCTATCGTTATGAGAAAGACTGGCCGAACAATAACAGTGTGATCAGTGTCAGAACCAAATATCCGGAGCGTGTAGTAGAACTTCTGAACTGGATGTACACCGAAGAGGGAAGAATGATTACCAACTTTGGTGAAGAAGGTGTAAACTATACCGTAGATGAGGATGGAACCATCGTAACCAGCCAGGATATGATCGATGCACAGGCAGGTGCAAGTGATGTGGCAGCAGCAGTCAGAGGTGAGCTCGGACTTGGCCTTCAGGGTCTTGCACAGTATGTTGATGAGAGTCTGGATGCCCAGATCACTGACCCGATCATGGTTGAAAATGCGGAGAAGATCGCAGAGTGGACCGAAGAAGATCTCATCGACTACTATCCGCTGTGGCCGTCCTTCACAGAAGAGGAGACTTCCCGTATCACCGAGCTGGAATCCAACATCAACAATGTATTTAACCAGGAGATTGATGGTTTCATTACAGGAAAATCTACCATGGATGACTGGGCAGGTTTTGTAGAAACTCTGAAATCTCAGGGAACGGAAGAGCTGGAGCAGATCTTTAACGACGCATACGCAAGAACCAAATAATACTCGGCGGAAAGCCAGACAAGAGAGAAACTGCCGTATCCGGAAAGGACGGCAGTTTCTTTGATATAAGGAGAGGAGAACTTATGGGATACACATTTCCGAAAGAGCTTAAGATTGTGACGGAACAAGGAGAAAGCGCCCGTTTTGCTGCAGATTTTCTGAAGGATGAGATCTTTTTCAGAAGCGGTGCGGTCATTCCTGTGGAAAATGCGGCACAGGCAGACCGGGAAGCAGAGGCTGGAGAAGGTGAGATCCTTCTTCAGACAGACAGTGAACTGGAAGAAGAAACTTTCACACTGACACGGAAGGGTGATGGAATCAAGATCCAGGCAGTGGATAAAAGAGGTTTCCTGTACGGAGTATCCTGGGTTCTCCGGAAAATGTACCTGAAAGACAGAAAAACAGGTTTTTCAGAGGAGCTGACAGATATTAAGATCCGGCCGTCCTACCGGATGCGTGGACATCAGCTGGGGTATCGGGATAAACAGAATACCTGTCCTGCCTGGACAGAAATCGAATACGAGCGTTATATCCGGGATCTTCTGATCTTTGGCTCCAACTCGATCGAACTTCTGCCGCCCCGGACGGATGACAATCTTTTTTCCGGTCATTTTAAAAGAGATCCGTTTGAACTGATGATCGAGCTTTCCGGAATCATTCATTCCTACGGGATGGATGTGCATGTCTGGTATCCGTATCTCAGCCTTTCCGTCGAAGGGGATACCTTCAAAAAAGAGATGGCCGAGAGGGAAAAAATCTTCAAAGCGGTTCCGTATATTGACGGTCTTCTGATCCCTGCAGGAGATCCTGGAGATCTGCCACCGAAGGAAATGTTTCAGGCGGCAAAGGCAACCGCAGATGTTCTCCACCGCTACCATCCGAATGCAAAAGTCTGGCTGGCTCCGCAGGCCTTTTCTCCGGAAGAACACTGGTATGAGGATTTTTATGAAGAGGTCTCCAAAGAACCGGACTGGCTCTATGGTGTCTGCTTTGCTCCTTGGGAAAAGGATCCGATCCAGGATATGTACGCCCAGCTTCCCGAACGCTACCAGAAAACGATCCGGAACTATCCAGATATCACCCACAACGTTAGCAGCCAGTTTGAGGTGCCGGGCTGGGATGAGGCTTTCGCTTATACGTTAGGAAGAGAGTCCTACAACGCCCGCCCCTGCGCGTTCCGTCAGATCCACGATTACCATAAGGGTTATGTGATGGGCTCCATCACCTATTCCGAGGGAATCCACGACGATGTGAACAAGATGGTCTGGGGAAATCTTGATTACCGGGAGGAGGCTCCGGTGGAGGAAGCCGTTCGCGATTACGTCCGTTTCTTCATCGATCCGGATCTCACCGATGAGCTCAGCGGCCTGATCTTCAAGCTGGAAGAGAGCTGGACCGGCAGAATTCTGGAAAACGCCAACATTGATGCTCTCTATGAGAAAATGATGAGCATTGACAAGAGAGTTTCCAGAGAGACCGGGAAAAATTTCCGCTATCAGATGCTCCTTCTACGGATCCTCGGTGATTACCAGACGAAACTCCGCTATGCCCATGACCAGCAGCTGGAGAAGGAAGCCTATGAGGCACTTCAAGCAAAAGAGCCTGTGGATGAGCGGATCGAAAAGGCATTGAACACGTTGAGGAAAACCTGGCTGGAGCCGGTGGGCGTGAAGGAGCGTTTCCAGATGCAGCGCCTGGCAGACGAGCTCTACCGGAGCTGCAAAATCCAGCTCACCACTACCCGCCACAAAGGCCAGTATCTGGACCGGGGAGCCTGGCTGGATACGTTAAACATGGCGCTCAATGATTTCCAGTATCTTCATCAGATGCTGAACCGGGCAAAGGCACTTACTACGGAAGAGGAGAAAGCCCAGGCAGTGGAAGAGGTTGTAAACCGCTGCAACCCGGGAGAGGGCGGACAGTATTTCCGGATGGGAAGCTTCGAGGGCTTCTCTCATGTGAAACCGACACTGACTTTTGCGGAGGATCCCTGCTTCGTCAGAAGTCCGCTGATGGCCCATAGCACCTACCTCATCATGAAAACTTACCAGTCCATCGGCTGGTACGATGAGGTTCCATTCCCCTTAGCCTGGACCCACGGAGCCAGAAGCCTCTATGGAACGCCGCTGGTGGCAGAATTTGACGGCCTGGATCCGGAGGCAGACTATGAGCTTTCGGTTACTTATCAGAACATGCTGCTTTTTGACGACCATTTCAATCTGAAGTTATGGGCCGGCGGGGAGCTGATCCATACGGAACTGGAGCGGAAATATAAGAACGGCGCTGATCCCGACCCGACCTACACCTGGGCGCTGCCGAAGTCTTCTTACCAGGATGGAAAACTCAAGCTTACCTGGCAGACCTATCAGCCGGAAGGCGGCTGCACCATATCCGAGATCTGGATCCGAAAGAAAAACTGACGACCTGTGACGAAGTCCTGTTTCTTCCATTATGTATAAGGAAGAAACAGGGCTTTTTTTCTTTGTCAGGGTAAAGTATTACAAAGCAATCGTAAATAACACCTTAAATCAGGCAAAATAGTAAAGAACTTGACACCAAACTGAATCAATGTTATGGTAAATTCACCTATAATAAGAAAGACAGGACAAAAAAATGAAAGATTTTGTATTGGAAGCCTGTGTGGATTCAGTGGAATCTGCCCTGGCAGCAGTGAAGGGAGGAGCCAACCGGCTGGAGCTCTGCAGCAACCTGGTTATTGGGGGAACGACGCCCAGTCAGTGGCTCTATGAGGAGATCCGGAAGGAGTCTGATATCCGGATCCATGCGCTGATCCGGCCGCGTTTTGGCGATTTCTGCTACACGGATCATGAATTTGAGATCATCCGCAATGAGGTACGGATGTTCCGGAAACTGGGAGCCGAGGGCATTGTCATTGGCATTCTCCGCCCGGACGGCACTTTAAATATGGAAGAGATGGAGAAACTGATGGAGGACGCAGGGGATATGTCTGTGACCCTGCACCGGGCCTTCGACGTCTGCCGGAACCCTTACGAGACCTTCGAGCAGGCGAAGCGCCTGGGGATTTCCACAATCCTGACCTCCGGCCAGAAGAACAGCTGTGTGGCAGGAAAAGAGCTGCTCCGCGAGCTGGTAAGCATGGAAAAAGGCGAGATCACGGTCCAGATCGGAAGCGGTGTGGATGCTGCCGCCATCCGGGAACTGCAGCCCTATACGGGAGCCCATGCCTTCCATATGACCGGAAAAGTCGTGCTGGAGAGCAGCATGCAGTACCGCAAGGAAGGCGTCAATATGGGACTGCCGTCCTTAAGCGAGTTTGAGATCTTCCGCACTGATGCGGAGAAGATCCGTGAAGCAAGAAAAGTACTAGAAGAAGTGTAGGAGAAGAGAACATGTTTTTAGAGAAAAGTAAAAGCCGTATTGAGGCTGAGTTTGCAAAAAGAGCAGCGGAAGTTCCTGCTGTAAAAGAAGCGGAAAAAGAGATCGAAACTTACCGCCCGGAGGTGGCTCTGGCATTGAAATTCCTTTACACCACCATGCCGTTGAGTGATGTGGGAAACTATGGCGTTTCTTCTTTCCTGGATTATGCCGAGCACGGCGTTTTCCTCTGGGAGAACAGCCCCTATGTGAAAAAAATGCCCGAGGAGATTTTCCTCAACTATATCCTTTATCACCGGATCAACACCGAGGAGATCCTGGACTGCCGGAGCATTTTCTATGAAGATCTGAAAGACAGAATCCAGGGAAAATCCATGGCAGAGGCAGCGATAGAAATCAACTACTGGTGCGCGGAGAAGGCCACCTATCACACGACCGATAACCGTACCATCGCGCCCATCAACGTTTACCGCTGTGGAAACGGCCGCTGCGGAGAGGAATCCACTTTCACCATCAGCGCTCTGAGAAGCGCCGGCATCCCGGCCCGTCAGGTTTACGCGCCCTTCTGGTCCCACTGTGATGACAACCACGCCTGGGTAGAACTCTGGTGCGACGGAAAATGGTACTTCACCGGAGCCTGCGAACCGGAACCGATCCTGAACAAGGGCTGGTTCACGAACGCTTCCTCCCGTGCCATGATGGTACATTCCCGCTGGTTCGACAAGATCGTTCCGGAAAACGAGGATGTGAACGGAATCGAGGGCAACGCCATGGTGCTGAACCAGCTTCGCCGCTATGCTGATGTGAAAGAGGTTTCCATCCGGTTGAAAAAGCCCGACGGAACTCCCGCAGCCGGAACCAGACTTTCCCTCGAAGTTTTCAACTATTCCCAGTTCCTGCCCATCGCCCATATGGTTACTGACGAGAAGGGCGAGATCCATGTGACCACCGGAAAAGGAAGTCTTCATATCACCGTTATGCAGGACGGTCTCTGGGCAGAGGGTGCCATCGATACGAGAAAAGAGGATATTCTGGAGCTGACGCTAAAAGAGTTTGCCATCCCGGAAGGCTGGCAGAATTTTGATTCCATCGCCCCGATCGACACGCCGGTGAACACCGATCAGCCCACCGAGGAGCAGAAGGAAGAACGTGACCGTCGCCTTGCCGAGGCTCTGAAGATTCGCACCGCCAAAGTGGAAGCATTTATCCCCGACTGGAAAGTGGATTTTGTGGATAAAGCAGGCGAAAATAAAGAAGTTTGTGAAAAACTCATGAGTGTTCTCACGGACAAAGACCGGATCGACGCCAAACCTGCCGTTTTAAAGAGCCATGTGGACGCAGCACTTCATCTGAAGGATGCTTACCCGGAGAACATTTACTATTCCTATGTGCTGAATCCGAGAGTCTTCAACGAAGTTATGACCGATTACCGCGGAGCCATTGCGGCCGCTTTCACAGAGGAAGAGAAAGCTGCTTTCCGTGAGGATCCGAAGGCAATCTGGAGCTGGATCGAGGAGAATATCAAGGTTTGCCCGGAGGCCGAGCAGGAGAGCGTTTACTTTGTTCCCACAGCTTCCCTGAAAATCAGAAAATCCAGCGAACTTTCCCGCCATATTCTGTTTGTGGCGATCGCCAGAACCCTCGGCGTTCCCGCAAGACTCAATCCGATGGACGGAGCTATGGAATATCTGATGCCGGATTCCGCAAAACAGGGAGCAGAGGCTTACGAGAACAGCAAATTCCAGGCTGTTATCGCCGGAAAAGCAAAAGAGGCCCGTCTGGTCTTCACCGACGGCGGTCTGACCTGGACCTATAATCAGAACTGGTCCATCGCCCGCCTTGAGAAGGACGGTTATCTCCCCCTTGAGTTGGAAGACCTTTCCTGGGAAAATGGAAAGCTTGCCATCGAGGCAGATCCGGGCATTTACCGCATCCTTACCGGAAACCGCCTGCCGAACGGCAACGTCTTCGGCAAGAGCCTAACCTTCTCCGTGGAAAAAGGAGAGGAGAAGACCGTGGAACTGAGCTTCCGGGAAGCAAAACTGAACGATATGCTGGAAGATATCGCCATCCTGCCCTTCAACCTGCTGGAAAAAGACGGAACCAAAGTTCCTGCAGCCGATGTGACCAGAGGCGGCCGGAAGATCCTCTTCTGGCTGGAAGTCAGCAAAGAGCCCACCGAGCACATCCTCAATGAGCTCATGGAGAAAAAAGAAGCTTTTGAAAAATACAAAGAGAATCTGCTCTTTATTATAAAGAAGGAAGAGGACCTGAACGACCCGACCTTAAGCCGCTGCCGTGCTGCTCTGCCGGGCATCCCCGTGCTTTACGATACCTTCACCGAGAACGTAAACACCCTGGGACGCCGGATGTATGTGGATCCGGAGAAACTGCCGCTGATCCTTGTCACCAGCGGAGAGCTCAACGGCATCTATGCGACCAGCGGATACAATGTAGGAACCGCCGATATGCTTCTTCGTATTTTGGAGATGTAAACACGATAATGTTTCAGAATACCTGTAAAAAGGTATTCTGAACTGTTATAGAGAAAATTCTTGCGAAAGAGAGGACAGAAAAATGTATCAGTTCAACCGCGAAGAGTATGAAAAAAGAATGCAGTGGTTTGTGAACGCTCGTTTCGGTATGTTCATCCATTGGGGACTCTATGCCATCCCCGCCAGAGGCGAATGGGTGAGAAGCTTTGAGGAGATCCCGAAAGAAGACTACATGAAGTATTTCGATGAGTTCGATCCCGTGGATTACGACCCGAAGAAATGGGCGAAAGCCGCAAAAGAGGCCGGTATGCAGTATGTGGTTCTGACTGCAAAACACCACGACGGTTTCTGCCTGTTTGACAGCAAATATACCGATTTCAAATCCACCAACACCAAATGCGGCCGTGACCTGGTGGCAGAGTTTGTGGAGGCAGTGAGAGGCGAGGGCCTGAAGGTTGGTCTTTACTTTACCCTGCTTGACTGGTATCATGATGATTATCCCCATTATGGCGACCGCAACCATCCGATGAGAAATAATCCGGCTTACAAGAATGATAACCGTGATTTCAGCCGCTATGTGGATTACATGCACAATCAGATCCGTGAGATATGCACCAACTACGGCAAACTGGATCTTCTGTGGTTTGACTTCTCCTACGACGATCTGAATGGAGAGGCCTGGAGAGCTACCGATCTGGTCAATATGGTGAGAGAGCTGCAGCCGGGCGTCATCATCGACAACCGTCTGGAGGCCAGCGGCGTGGGCTACGGTTCCATGGCTACGGGCAATCCGAAACCCTACCACGGCGATTTCGTAACTCCGGAGCAGATCATCCCGCCCGAAGGCATCAAGGATGTGAACGGAAACGACCTTTACTGGGAGTCCTGCGTGACCATGAATGGAAACTGGGGTTATCACGCAACCGATAACTTCTGGAAACCCTCACAGATGCTGATCAAAAAGCTGGTAGAGTGCGTATCCAAGGGCGGAAACCTGATTCTGAACGTGGGACCAGACGCCAAAGGAAACATTCCCGACGCTTCCCAGAAGATCTTGAGCGAGATCGGCACCTGGATGAAGAAAAACAAAAACAGCATTTACGGCTGCGGCAAGGCAGGTATTCCAAAACCGGACAACGGCCGTCTGACCCGCAACGGCAACAAGCTGTACTATCATCTCTACGAGAACACGATTGGACCGATGCCACTTATAGGTATCAAGAAAGATCAGGTGAAATCCATCCGCTATCTGGCAACAGGAGCAGAGGTGCCCATCTCCACCAGCTGGGTACATACGGACTATCCGGACATCGTTTTTGCTGATCTGGGCCCGAACCCGATCCTGCCGGACGGCGTGGATACCGTTCTTGAAGTAACCTTAAAAGACTGACTCTGAAAAGAGAGATACATGGAAAAGTAAAAATCCGTGACCTGAGCGAGAAGGTTCAGGTCACGGATGATTGTATTTAGAAAAGGAAGAGGCTTCCAATGGAAAAATATAAGAAAAAGGAGGGGCTTTTCGCACTCCTGCCGGTCATCATTCTGGTTTTGACTGTTTTTTTCGCAGGGAGCCCTGTGAAGGCGGAGGAAAAAACGCACACGATCTGGTTTTTCTTTGAGAATGTGTGTGCCTCCTGCCATGAAGAGGACGATTTCTATGACCTGTTCAACCGCTGCGTGACAGCAGAGGAGAAAGCTTCCATTTCCTATGATATCCGTACTTATAATGTATTCAAAAGTGCGGATGAAGCGGTGTTTGAAGAGACTTTAAAGGAAAATGGCAAGGTAAAAACGGACGTCACTTTGCCGGTTTTGTATATTGACGGACAGTGGCTGAGCGGTTATGATAAGATAGAGAAGGAACTTCACGGAGTGTTGTTTGAAGAAAAAACAGCTTCGGAAAGTTCTGAGAATAATACAGAAAACAGTGAAATCTCCGCGGAGAAAACTTCGGGATGGGCGCTTCCCGAGATCGACGCGGAAGGGGACGAACCGGCGGTTCTTCTTTTTACCACCTATTCCTGCAGTGCCTGCGAGGAGATCAAGGAATATTTAAAAGATCTTCTGGAAGAAAAAGACTTTGTCCTGACGGAGGTCAATGTGGCAGAGGGAGAGAATATCCAGCTTTTCAAAGAGCTTGTCGGAGCTTTTGGCAGGGATGCGGACGATGGAAAAGTGCCGGCCGTCTTTGCCGGTGAGACCGCTCTTCTCGGAAAAGATGAGATCGAGGAAAAACTTCCGGAGCTTCTGGAAAAAGGCGAAGCGCCTTATGCAAAAATGGAAGAAAAATTAGAAAATCTGGGCGAAGGCGAGGCTGTTACTGCGGCAAGCCTTGCAACTCTTTTTGGAGCAGGTCTTCTGGCAGGCTTTAATCCCTGTTCGATCTCGATGCTCCTGATGCTTTTTTCCATTCTGCTCACGACACGGACCTCCGTTCTGAAAAACGGAATCCTCTATCTGGTCGGAAAATATGTGACTTATTTAGGTCTGGGCCTGGGGATCTGCTTTGCAGCCTCAAAGATCGACCAGAATCTTCTGGGCCGGTTTGGTGCAGTCGTCAATGGAATTCTGATCGTCCTGTTCCTTTTTGTGGCAGTGATGAATTTCCTGGATTTTCTCAGTGTGAGAAAGTCCGAATATGGCAAGGTGCGGATGCAGCTTCCGAAGAAGCTCCGCCATCTGAACCATCAGATGTTAAAAAAAGCCTCTCACATGGAGGGGGCTTTTCTTGGAATTCTGATTCTGGGACTGGGCATTGCCGTCTCTCTGGGTGAATTTTTCTGTACCGGACAGATTTACATGGCTTCGATCCTCTATCTTCTCCGGACGGCCAGAGAACAGTGGCTTTCCCTCCTTGGAATCCTGATAGTCTATGTGACGGCCATGAGTATTCCGGCGGTCGTGATCCTGGTGGTCATCGCGAAGACGAAGGGAACGGGAAGGGTTTCCGACTTTATGCTGAAACATATGGGAGCCATTAAGCTCTTAAACTGCCTGCTCTTTCTTTTCTACGCCGCCTATTTCCTGCTGAGATAAGCGCTTTCAGAGAAGGACGCAGGAGGTAATATCCGGAAGATTCGCGTAGGTAAGCAGAAGCCCCCCGGGTTTTCCGGAAGTTTCACCAAGGAGCTCTTGGTGCAGTTCCTCGGTGAGGCGCACGCGGACCGCATCCCGGTGAATAAAACAGGGTTCCGGGTCGTCAAAAAAGTAGATACTTTTTTCAATCAGCACCTTTTCTTTGATGGGAATATCTTTTAAAAGGCCCTCGTAGATCACTTTTTCTCCCGACCGGATACGGATGGAGGGGAGAGCGGGGGCAGCAGTTTTTTTCTTAAAGAACATGGTCAGCACTCCTTTGTGAAAGATAACTTTATGGTACTATAAAACTGTTCCTTTCGTCAACCAGCACTTATGAGAAAGACAGGATGAGTGAGCAGATGAAAAAGAGGAAAATTCGTAAAAAAAGACAGTGGAATGTGAATAAAAAAAGATGGATTTCTTTGAATTTCCTGGGATCCTATCTTCTGATTTTACTGGCGCCGGCAGTAGCCGTGCTGGCTATTTGCTGTGCGGCAAAAGACGCCATGGTAGAGACGCAGAAAGAACGGATTCAGAGCGCAGTTACGGAAGTGGGAAACGGTTTTGACCGGGAAGTGAAGGAAGCGCAGAATGCTGCTTATTATGTGGGAAAAGAAAAACGGCTTTCGAGCTATCTGATGAAAGCGCGGCCGACAGGCAGGGAACAGGAATTTTATTCTCTGTATACCATTGCTGCGAATTATCCCAATTATACGCTGACGAATGATATCATTAAAAATGTATTTGTGCTGATTGCAGACAGCCGTTATATAGTCAAGATCCCTCAGGTGATTCCGATAGATGAGAGAGGCCTTGCCACTCTGGAAAATTTCCCTTTCGGAAGTTATGAGGACTTTATGGCCTATTACAGCGGCCAGGATCAGTCTCAGTCCGTTTTCTTTTATGAAGGGGAAAATGGAAATCCTTCTCTTCTTATTCCGGACAGACTGATCTATCCGTCTTCTTCTGATGGGGAATGTGCTGTGGTGGTGCAGATAGACTGGAGCAGGATCACGAAAACGCTTCGTCCCATTCTGGCCGGAAAGGATGGTGTGGTAGCTCTGGTGGATGCTGATGGTCAGCTGCTTGCCTGTTCAGAAGCTGCTGATGGCAGTGACTGGATGTTTTATGGAGAAAAAAATGGAGATTGGGAAGCTTATCTGAAAGAGAGCGGATGGAAGGAAAGCAGCCTTGTGACCTGCAGTACCAGTCTTTCCTGTAATGGCTGGCAGATCATTGCAGTCGTGCCGAAGAGCGTTCTTACAGATCAGATTGGGACGATGCGTTATGTCACGGTGGCGCTCTGTTTTGTCTCTGTTTTTATCGGAATGATTGTCTGTCTGGCTTACTGGCATCAGCGAAAAGGGATGGTTCAGGAATTTTTTGCCCTGAAGGAGCGGATTGTGCAGGGCAGGCCTATTCAGAAAGAGCAGCTTCAGTTCTGGCGCAGCTTTGACAGCTTTCTGACGGAGGTGGAGCAGCTGCAGAATACGGTGGAGCAGCAGGAGACGCTGCTTCAGGAAAGCTTTCTTGGAAAAATGCTCTATGGAAGCTATGATTCCGAAAAACAGCTGGAGGCGGAGGCGAAGAAAGCAGGCTTTCCACTGGAAAAGGGCTTCTATTATGTGGTAGATATGCAATTTGAGGATCCTTTAAGAAGTGGAGTGAACGTAAGCCGCGAGGAGTTTGGGACCCTTGTCGATCACCTTCTGACCCAGTATATCACCTGGAACTGCTGGCGTTACTCGGTCAGCGAGCTTTCCGTGGTACTCCTGATTCAGAACAGTGAGGAACTTCCGGCAACAGAGATTAAGAGAGTGCTGGAAGAGATGAACTATGAGTTTTACAGCTGCCTGGAGGTTCAGAGCTATACCGGCATCAGTACGGCGGTGAGGGAACCTCTGGAGATTGCAAGGCAGTATGAGATCGCATCGAGGATCAGTGAGTTTGCGAGATACCGGGGAATCCGCGTTCCGGTGCTGCCGGGAGAGCTTCCGAGGGAGCAGGCGCTGGATCAGCCCCTCTTTATGACCATCGATATGGAGCTCAAACTGGTGAAACAGATCCAGAGCGGCAGTGCAGAACAGCTGGAAGAGCTCATCGAGCAGATCAAAAGCGTCTATTTCCGGCCCGGAAACAGCCAGTACACCTATCGCCATACCATAGAAATTCTGCGGGGCTGTCTGTTCCGCAGTATTCCAGTGGAGGCAGAAGAACCCGAGGCCAGAAGGATCCGGGGAGCGGCCCAGAAGGTTTACCTCGAGGAGCCGTTGTTTGACCTTCTCCGGGAGACCAGAGCTCTCTGCGCGAGTCTTCAGGAGAAAAAAGAAGAGGCGGTGGTGGATCTCGACCGAGAAAAAATTTCCGCCTACATCGAGGAGAACCTCGGAAATGCCTGGCTGAACTTAAGCGTTCTGGCAGAATGGCTGGAAGAACCGGAGAGAAAATTATATAATGACTTCAAGTTATGCTTTGGCATGTCTTTCAGCAGCTATCTGGAACAGCGCCGGATGGCCCGGGCTTGTGGACTTTTAAAGGAGGGTGTGGCTGTAAAAGAAACTGCGGAGAAGGTCGGTTACTGCAGTGATTATTCGTTCCGAAGAGCCTTCAAACGCGTGGTGGGGATCCCGCCCAGCGATTTTCGTAAGATGCAGACAGTCTGATTGAAAAAAGATTTCTGAGTACGATAAGAAAAACCGTATACGAATTTAAAAAAAACAAATGTGTTTAATAATTAGGGCAGCCCATCTGCCCTGTCAAAAATGACTCCTTGGTGACAAGGGGTTATTTTTGTCTAAAAGAACGGAAAACACCGGACAAAACCCTTGAAAACCCGGCGATTTGTAAAAATGTATGCCCTTTGGGAAATGTGTATGTTGTAAAATTGCCGGAAAGAGTGCTAAACTTGGAGCGTAGTTAAGGCGTGCTGGATGAAAGCACACCAAAATTGGAGAAGAGAATCTATATGAAAAGGAGGAAGATTTTATGAAGAAAAATCTTGCCAAAGCAACAGCCCTTCTGCTCACAGCCGGAATGATCGGCGGAACAGGCCTGACAGCAGCAGCTTCAGATGTGGAGCTGAACCCGGCCGGAACCTATCCGGTAGTAAAAGACGGAACTCTCGAGTTCGACTGTTTCACCATGTCCATGCCGAACGTTGAGGATCTTCAGACCAACGATTTCACCAAGTATATGGAAGAGAAAACTGGTATCACCATGAACTTCCTGACTGGCGGTCGTGATGACTGGAGTGACAAGCTGAACCTGATGCTGCAGTCTGGTGACTATCCGGATGTCATCCTGGGTCTTTCCCCGGATCTGGCAAAATATGGTGTAAAAGAGGGCATGATCATTCCTCTGGACGATTATCTGACCGAGGAGAACGTTCCGAACTACTTAAAGACAATGGAGCCGTATGGTCTGGATATGACGAAAGAGGCTGATGGAAAAATCTACTCCCTGGCTAATATCAATGTCTGCTACCACTGTCAGTACGGCAGAAAAATGTGGGTAAACAAACGTTATCTGGATGAGATGGGCGTTGATGTTCCTACCACAACTGATGAGTTCTATGATGTCTGCAAGAAATTCCTGGAGTACAAGCCCAATGGCGTAGCAATCGGCGGCGCTGCTCAGGGTTGGTACAGCCGTATGCAGGACTGGCTGATCGATGCATTCGTTCTGATGCCGAACACCTCCTACACCACCAGCCAGAAGGATACCATCGCGCTGAACACCGATACCAACGAGATCGAGTGTGTGGCAACCGATGACCGTTATAAAGAAGCAATGAAATGGATCAAGAGCCTCTATGATCTGGGTGCTATCTATGATGGTGACTTCACTCAGACCGCTGAGCAGCTGAAGACTCTTGTAAACCAGGCTGATGAGCCGGTGCTGTTCTTCACTGCAGGTACCATTTCTGATATGATCGACGCAGCCAGCAACCCGGACTTCTACAAAGACTATGAGTGCATGGCACCCATCGCAGGACCGGACGGAACCAGAATCGCATTCCAGACCCCGAACCCGGGTGTAAGCGGCGGTGCATTCTGCATTACCGACAAATGTGAGAATCCGGAAGCAGCTCTTCGTTGGGTAGACTTCTTCTACAGCGAGACCGGTGACCTTTGCTCTCAGTATGGTGCTGACGAGGGAACTGACTGGGTACTGAATCCGGAAGGAAAAGTTGGCCTGAACGGCGAGCCCGCAAAATATGAAGTGCTGAACCTCTACAGCGCAGAGACCCAGAACCATGACTGGCAGGATATCGGTATCCGTGTAGCTCCGGCTGACTATCGTCTTGGCCAGGCTGTAGATCCGGATGTAGATGTTCACAGTACAGCAGGACTTGAGAAACTCCTCTATGATGCAAGTGCTGAGCTCTATGCTCCGTATGCAGGAACCAGCAACATCAAACTTTTCGATGAGATGAAACTTACCGATGAAGAGTCCACCAACATCTCTGTTATCGCAGTAGAAGTTGCTGACATCATCGAGAGTGATTCCGTAGCATTCATGACCGGTGCAAAAGATATCGATTCTGAGTGGGACAGCTTCAAAGATTCTCTTGACAAAGCAGGTCTGCAGGATCTGATCGCTGTATACCAGGAAGCTTACGCTCGTTCCAGCGAGGGTGACGAGACTGAAGCAACCACTGAGGCAGCAGCAGAGACTGAGGCAGCAACAGAGGCAGCTGAAACCACAGCAGAGACCGAGACTGAGACCGCAGCATAATCGGAAGAACGTCTGAAAGATATAAGAAAAAGGAGAGGAGCTGCCGTTTTCAGCGGCGGCTCCTTTCTTACATAAGAAGGAAAGCCACAACAGTCCCGTCAAGTGGCTGAGCGACGGACAAGATTCTGGCTGGCCGGGATCAATCATGTGGGGATTTGTCCCTTGCTCAGACATTTGACGGGGAGCAGGCGGAGGCTGTGCAGAAGAAAAAACGCACAGGAACCGCGTACTTCGGAAGAATGATTTATCAGAGTAAGAATAGGAGGATGCTCGGATGGGTAAACAGAAACAGAAAATTTACAATCCTGATCCAAAAAATAGAATTAAAAGCAATAACTGGCAGTTCTGGGCAATTATCGCTCTGCCGGTGATTTATGCAGTGGTATTTGCATACATTCCCATGGCTGGAATTCTCATCGCTTTTGAAGACTACAGCCCCCGTGGAGGAATCTTCGGAAGCGACTGGGTGGGCCTGAAATGGTTCCAGCAGTTCCTGACTTCCACCTCAAGTGTCAGAGTCATCAAGAATACCTTAATCCTTGGGGTATATTCCCTGATCGTAAACTTTCCCCTTCCGATTCTTCTGGCCATCGGCCTGAATGAGCTGAGAAGTGTGAAATATCGGAAATTTATCCAGATGATAACCTATGCACCCTACTTCATTTCTGTTGTTGTCATGGTTGGTATGATGATGCAGATGATGGATCTTCGTACCGGTATTATCAACGTTCTTCTCCAGAAGATCGGCTGCGATCCGGTGAACTTCTTTGGTAATGTCAAGCTGTTCCGTCACGTCTATGTATGGAGCGGCCTGTGGCAGACAGCCGGTTATTCCTCTGTTATCTACATTGCAGCCCTGTCCGGTGTAAGCCCGGAGCTTCAGGAGGCAGCAATTGTGGACGGCGCTTCCCGTGTTCAGAGAATCTGGCATGTGGATATCCCGGCCATCCTTCCCACCGTTATCACCATGCTGATCTTCAACTGTGCAAGCGTTGTAAGCATTGGTTTTGATAAGGTTTACCTGATGCAGAACAGCCAGAACAGCAATGTTTCCGAGGTTATTTCCACCTTTGTTTATAAGATCGGTATGGTAAACTCCAACTTCGGATTTTCCACCGCTGCCGGCCTGTTCCAGTCCATCGTATCATTCGTCCTGCTGGTTGCTGTAAATAAGATCTGTAAAAAAGTAACAGAGACCAGTTTGTGGTAAGGAGGGGTAAGAATGAATCATCAGCTTAAATTCAAAAACATGCGCACAGGCGATAAAGTCTTTGATATCGTGAACTATACCCTGTTAACCCTTATCATGGTTATCGTCCTTTACCCGGTGCTTTATATCGTAGCGGCATCCTTCTCAGATCCCCAGGCCGTTGTCAGTGGCGAGGTTTTCATCCTTCCGGTGCGTCCGACCCTTCGCGGATATGAGGCTGTATTTAAAAACAAAAAGATTCTCACCGGTTTTGCAAATTCTGTATATTATCTGGTAGTGGGCACTCTGCTGAATCTGGTAATGACCATGCTCTGTGCTTATCCGCTTTCCAGAAAAGAGTTTCGTGCCAGAGGCGGAATTGCCATGTTCTTCGTATTTACCATGTATTTCAGCGGCGGACTGGTACCGTCCTATATCCTGGTAAACAGCCTGCACCTGACCAACACCCGCTGGGCCATGATCATCCCGTCAGCAATGTCCACCTATAATATGATCATCTGCCGTACCTACATGACTAACAGTATTCCGGATGAAATGTATGAGGCAGCCCAGATCGACGGCTGTACTCCCTGGAAATATTTCCTGAGTATTGTGACCCCGCTGTGCAAACCGATTCTTGCGGTTCTGACCCTGTATTACGGTGTTGCAAAATGGAACGACTACTATACAGCTATGATCTATTTAAGAGACGATACCCTGATGCCTCTGACCATCGTCATGAAAGAGATCCTGATCCAGAACAAGATCGATATGACCCAGATCGGAAATGCGTCCAACCTGGCAAAACTCCAGGGTATGTCCGAGCTTCTGAAATACTCCACCATCGTTGTGGCTTCCGTTCCGGTTATGCTCCTTTACCCGCTGGTACAGAAGCATCTTGTAAAAGGTGTTATGATCGGAGCGGTCAAGGGTTAAAAAATGCCTTGACAGACAGCTTTTTCCAAAGCTATAATGGGCTTATCAGTGAAAGGGAGTAGCTGCCATTACGAATGGATTTCCCCGCGTCAGTACGATCGCCCTCCGGCGGTCCGCAGGAAATTGAAATAGCGAGACTTTTACCGTAGCGTTTTTGTGCGCTGCGGTAAAGGTCTCTTTCTTTTTTATGACAGCTCCCGGAAAAGGAGGAAAACATATGGAGTTTCTAGTGGAGGGCCTGCGGGCCGTGACCTGGCAGCAGGTCGTTATGTATCTGGTGGGTTTTGTTCTCATTTATCTGGCAATCAGGAAGGAATACGAACCCTCGCTGCTTTTGCCGATGGGCTTTGGAGCGATCCTTGTAAACTTACCCTTCTCAGGTGTGCTGGATCAGACGTTGCAGGGGGGTATCCAGTCGAATGGAATTATTCAATGGCTGTTCCATACGGGAATCGAGGCCTCGGAAGCGATGCCGATCCTGCTGTTTATCGGCATCGGAGCCATGATCGATTTCGGGCCGCTGCTCACTAATCCGCTGATGTTTCTCTTTGGAGCGGGAGCCCAGTTCGGTATCTTCGCGGCGATCCTTCTGGCGGCAGCCCTGGGGTTTGATCTGAAAGACGCAGTTTCAATTGGCATCATCGGAGCAGCAGATGGTCCGACCTCCATTCTGGTTTCACAGGTTCTGGGTTCCAGATATATCGGAGCCATCGCTGTGGCAGCCTACTCCTACATGGCTCTCGTGCCGATCGTTCAGCCCTTCGCGATCCGCCTTGTCACGACGAAAAAAGAGCGGCAGATTCATATGGAGTACCATCCCGGCTCTGTCACGAAAACCATGCGGATTCTTTTTCCGATCATTGTGACCATGGTGGTGGGCTTCGTGTCTCCCCAGTCGGTGGCCCTCGTAGGTTTCCTGATGTTTGGAAATCTGATCCGGGAATGCGGCGTCCTTCACACGATGTCGGAGACGGCCCAGAACACGCTGGCAAACCTGATCACAGTCCTTCTTGGCATCACGGTTTCCTTCAGCATGCGGGCGGAAGCTTTTGTCACCGTTGATACGCTGATGATCCTGGCCATCGGCCTCTTTGCCTTTATTATGGACACGATCGGCGGCGTGCTTCTGGCAAAATTCATGAATCTTTTCCTGAAAAAGAAGATCAACCCCATGATCGGCGGAGCCGGAATTTCCGCGTTCCCGATGTCCTCCCGGGTCATCCAGAAGATGGCGATGGAGGAGGACCCGACCAATGTCATTCTGATGCATGCGGCAGGAGCCAACGTTTCCGGGCAGATCGCTTCCGTCATCGCGGGCGGTCTGGTCATCAATCTGGTAAGTCGTTTCTTATAAAAAAGGAGGTTTTCATATGAATACATCAAATATTCTTGCGGCCCTGGAGATCATGGGAAAAGGAATGGAAGGTATTTTTGTCACGATTCTGATCATTATGGTCTGTGTCTGGCTGATGGGTAAGATTGGAAAAAACAAGTAAGATAGGAAATTTGCATGAAATTCCGGGTCATGTAAAAATGATCCGGGATTTTTTTATATTTGGTTGACTTTTTTAAAAAAAGTTTTATAATGTTTGGTGACGAACAATCTAACAGGAGAGGAGAAACTATGTTAAAGACATTAGGAGCTCAGGTAAAAGAGTACAAAAAGGCTTCCATTGCGACTCCTGTCTTCATGATTCTGGAAGTCATCATGGAAATGATTATACCCCTGATGATGGCTTCAATCATTGACGATGGAGTGGAAGCCGGAAATCTTCATCACATCTATGTGATGGGCGCCTGGATGATCGTAGCCGCACTGATCGGTCTTTTCGCCGGTGTGATGGGCGGAAAATACGGCGCGAAAGCATCAACTGGCTTTGCGAAAAACTTGCGGCAGGCCATGTTTGAAAACATCCAGACCTATTCTTTTTCAAACATTGACAAATTCAGTACGGCGGGTCTTGTGACGCGTCTGACCACCGACGTGACGAACCTGCAGAACGCATATCAGATGCTTCTTCGTATGTGTATGCGTGCCCCGGCCAGCATGATCGTAGCCATGGCCATGGCTTTCATGATCAATGCCCGTCTGGCCAGCATTTATCTTGTTGCTGTCATCCTTCTGGGATGCTGCCTGTTCTTTATTATGAGCAGAGCCAGCAAATATTTCCAGCAGGCCTTCCCGAAATACGATGATCTGAATGCCAGCGTGCAGGAGAACGTTTCCGCCATCCGTGTGGTAAAAGCTTATGTGCGTGAAGGTTATGAGACCAGCAAATTTCAGAAAGCCAGCGGAAACATCTACAACATTTTCTGTAAAGCAGAGAAAAATATTTCTTATAACGCACCGCTGATGCAGTTTACCGTCTACAGCTGTATTCTTCTGATCAGCTGGCTGGGCGCCAAGATGATCGTTGGCAGCAGCCTGACAACCGGCGAGCTGATGAGCCTTCTTACCTATTGCATGAATATCCTTATGAGCCTCATGATGCTCTCCATGGTATTTGTTATGGTGACGATGAGTATGGCCAGTGCAGAGCGTATCGCCGAGGTTCTTAATGAGAAGAGCGATTTGGACAATCCGGAGCATCCGGACTTCGACGTTCCCAACGGAAGCATTGAATTTGACCATGTAAACTTCAGCTACCGCAAAGGCGAAGGAAAACCCGTTCTTTCCGATATCAATTTTTCCATAAAATCCGGAGAAACCATCGGTATCATCGGAGGTACCGGAAGCGCCAAGACCAGCCTGGTGAACTTGATCAGCCGTCTTTACGATGTCAGCAGCGGAAGTGTAAAGGTAGGCGGAAAAGACGTCCGTTCCTACGATATGGAGAAGCTTCGTGACGAGGTTTCCGTCGTTCTCCAGAAAAACGTTCTGTTTTCCGGAACGATTCTTGAGAACCTTCGCTGGGGCGATAAGAACGCTTCCGAGGAGGAGTGTATCCGTGCCTGCCGTCTGGCCTGTGCCGACGAGTTCATTGAGCGGATGCCGGACAAATACAATACTTACATTGAGCAGGGCGGTTCCAACGTATCCGGAGGTCAGAAACAGCGTCTCTGTATCGCCAGAGCCCTCTTGAAAAAACCGAAGATCCTGATTCTCGACGACAGCACCAGCGCCGTAGATACAGCCACCGACGCAAAGATCCGTAAGGCGTTCCTGGAGGAGATCCCGGCTACGACGAAACTCATCATCGCCCAGCGTATCTCCAGTGTGCAGGATGCGGATCGCATCATCGTTATGGATGACGGTAAGGTCGACGGCATCGGAACTCATGAGGAGCTTTTGAAGTCCAACGAGATCTACCGCGAGGTTTACGAATCCCAGACCGGTGGCGGCGGAGACTTTGATGAAAAGAGAGGTGAAGCATAATGGCAGAAGCAAAACCCGTAAAAGGCCCCATGGGGCGGCCTCCCAGAGGAGTGAAGCCTCAGGTGGAAAATCCAGGCAAGATTTTTGTCCGGATCATGAAATATGTGCTGAAAAATTATACGCCTCACTGCATCATTGCTGTGGTTTCGATTTTTGTCAGCGTGCTGGCAAATGTACAGGGAACCATGTTCATGAAGACCCTGATCGACAGCTATATCATGCCCATGCTGAAGGCTTCCGATCCGGATTTCACGCCGCTTCTTCATGCGATTCTCCGTGTGGCAATCTTTTATCTCATCGGCATTCTGGCTACGTTTGCCCAGAACCGAGTGATGATCTATGTGACCCAGGGAACCTTGAGAAACCTGAGAAACGATCTGTTTGCTCACATGGAAAAACTGCCGATCAAATATTTTGACACTCATTCCCACGGAGATATCATGTCCATCTACACGAACGATATCGATACTCTCCGTCAGATGATCAGCCAGAGTATTCCTCAGGTGCTGAACAGCGCCATCACGATTGTAAGCGTTTTTGTCAGCATGCTGATCCTGAATATTCCGCTGACGATCACGACTCTCATCATGGTAGCGATTATGATGACCGTCACCAAGAAGGTAGCCGGACTTTCCGGAAACTTCTTTGTGAAGCAGCAGAAAGCTCTGGGTGAGGCCAACGGCTTCATCGAGGAGATGATGGACGGCCAGAAGGTTGTCAAAGTCTTCTGTCACGAGGAAGAGAACATCAAGAAATTCAAGGAACTCAACGACAATCTCTGCGACAGCTCCTACAATGCGAACGCTTTCGCCAACATCCTGGGCCCGATCAACGCCCAGCTGGGAAATGTAAGCTATGTGGTCTGCGCTATCGTCGGCGGTATTCTGGCCCTGAACAGCGTGGGCGGCTTTACTCTGGGCGGACTGGCCAGCTTCCTGACCTTCAATAAGAGCTTTAACATGCCGATCAACCAGGTGAGCCAGCAGCTTAACGCCATCGTTATGGCTCTGGCCGGTGCTGACCGTATTTTCAGACTGATGGACACCACCGTGGAGACCGACGAGGGCTACGTTACCCTGGTCAACGCCAAGACCGAGAACGGCAAGCTCACCGAGTCCAAAGAGCGTACCGGCCGCTGGGCATGGAAACACACCCACCAGGCAGACGGCAGCGTGGACTACATTCCGCTGGAAGGCTCCGTTGTCTTCGACGGCGTGAATTTCGGCTACAATCCGGATAAGATCGTGCTTCACGATGTAGAGCTTTTTGCAGATCCCGGCGAAAAGATTGCCTTTGTCGGTTCCACCGGAGCCGGTAAAACCACCATTACCAACCTGATCAACCGTTTCTACGATATTCAGGATGGTAAGATCCGCTACGACGGCATCAACATCAACAAGATCTGTAAGGCAGACCTCCGCCGTTCCCTGGGTATCGTTCTTCAGGATACTCATCTTTTCACAGGAACCGTCCGTGAGAACATTGCCTACGGAAAACTGGATGCCACCGAGCAGGAAGTCATCGCAGCAGCAAAGCTTGCCAATGCGGACGGCTTTATCCGCCGATTGCCCAACGGCTATGACACGATGCTCACCGGAGACGGAGCCAACTTAAGCCAGGGCCAGAGACAGCTTCTCGCGATTGCCAGAGCTGCCATCGCCGACCCGCCGGTGCTGATCCTCGACGAGGCCACCAGCTCCATCGATACCCGAACAGAGCGCATTGTACAGGATGGTATGGACAAGCTCATGAAGGGCAGAACCACCTTCGTTATTGCCCATCGTCTTTCCACGGTCCGCAATGCCGACTGCATCATGGTCCTGGAACAGGGCCGGATCATCGAGCGCGGTACCCACGACCAGCTCATCGCCGAGAAAGGCAAATACTATCAGCTCTATACCGGAAATCAGGTAAGTGCATAATAATATTTCAGGAGACAGCTCGCTTTTTGGCGGGCTGTTTTTTCCTATATAGAAGAGAAGATAACCAGAGTGAAAAAACTGACCAACATGACAACACATTCTTTTGATCTGGAGCATTTTGGAAACAATGCCGGTCTGAAGGAATTTTTAAGAAGACACAGTCTGGATGGACTGGAGCTTATGGAGATCGGGGAGGATGAAAAGCAGATCCTTCAAAAAGAAGATGTGGTCGGTTTTCATCGGCTCCATTATCCCTGCTGGCATTGTTTCTGGATCTCATAAAAGAGCTGAATCCCGAATGGCTGGTCTTTGAATTCCTGGCAAAGAGCCATAAGTAGCAAGAAGAATGGCCGAATACTCAAAAAGTTTATTTTGAGTAAATTATATATACAATAGCATAATTGTATCAACAGTTTAAAAAATATAAAAAATTTCAAAAAAAGGTGTTGACATTCCGCGGAAGGGGTGATATGATAGTCAACGTCGCAGGGAGCTGCGGCGGA
>NZ_JAJEPR010000036.1:0-35224 GCF_020686945.1 Fusicatenibacter faecihominis
TGTTTAGTGGGTCCCAAGTTCAAAAGCCTTATCATGCAAGCATGAACGGCTTTTTGACCTTTTGACCCTGGCATCATGATATGGAAACAGTTGCAACCGGCTGACCTGGTCAAACTTTCTGACTTTAGCCCCTTCTGGCTTTGCGTCCCTGCCTTTCAGCAGGTTTGCCTTTAAATAATTTCTATTTTTATCAAAAATAAAATACCATAAATGTTTTTACACGTCAATGGAGTAAATAATTCATTTCCTGTTTGAGATCATACTTTTTAATTTCCTTTGTATATGCGGTTTTTATGATTTTTTGTCAGCAGTTTTGTGATCGTTCTTTTTAATAGCGGAATATCAATCGGCTTTCCGATATGTTCATCCATCCCGGCATCCAGACAAGCTTTTCGGTCTTCCTCAAAAGCATTTGCCGTCATGGCAATGATCGGGATCTTTCTGGCATCTTCACGTTCCAACCCACGGATTGCTTTTGTTGCTTCCAGTCCATCCATAACCGGCATCATCACATCCATGATAATAAAATCATACTCACCCATCTTAGAATTTCGGAATATTTCAAGTGCTTCTTTTCCGTTTGCCTGCAACAAAGAGTGAATGATTTCTGACAACTCCTGCTCATTTTCCACCTGATCCATAAGCGATATCTGATGCAGGATCGTATCCATGCTATGTAATTTTATTTGATAGAGTTCCTGAATACCTTTTGTTTTCATTTTCTATCCCCCTGCGGCTGGATGGTTTGCTTTCTGTGTCTTTATTCTAAGATTTCGGTAGTGAGAACACCACCCAATAGACTCAGAATAACTCTCGGAATACGAGAATTAGCGTAATATAGTTGATTTTGAGTTCCTTCAGTTTGTCTGCTGCTTTTCGATAGGCTCTCTATTGCACTACAGCATACATTAAGCTATTGAAATTTGGCATCGCACTTGTGATGCCTTTTTCGATGATTTTCAGTCCGTTTCTCAGCAACTCGTTCTCAAAAGTACTGAATGAAACCATCCTGCAAGATGTTCCCGCAACCATCATTTTTCCAGATTCATGTTCTCTTTCCTGAAGCTCAAAAGCGTTGCTGATATCGCTTTGCATTTCATAATTTCCGTCTCCCATTGAACAAATAAGAGCAATTCCATCGGATTTCAAATGGCTACGAATGAATTGATAAAACCCATTTCTGTCTTCATCTAAAACTAACATATGAACAACCGCAATTGAATAAATGAAATCAAACTTCTCATCCAAATCACTTGATAAACAATCTAAAACCATGAATTTTGATTCAAAATCAGGTATTTTTTTCTTACAATAGTTTATTGCTTCAGGCGATATATCGGTTGCCATAAGGTGAAAGCCATTTTCTAAAACGGTGGCGGAGTCTCTGCCCTCACCACACCCGATTTCCAGTAATGAATGCTCAGGATGAAGGTGATATCGATGAATAATATCCATAACGATTGGAGTGTTTTTCATCTGTGCCCAACTGAACCCCTTTTCATGAGCGGTTTTATATCGGTCTTCATAGGCTTCATAATATTTTCTGTTCTCTTTTTTCATGGATGCCCCTCATTAAAATTTGTGGTATTCCACCAATTCATGAAATACCTCTACTAATCATTCTTTATCAAAATGTACATACCTTAGAATTGTTTTTATAACTTCATCAATCACAATCGGCTTTGACAGTTTCATGCTGCGAACTGTCCTCGGCTGCATATGCAGTCTGGGGAGAAAATATCATACACACGCATACAAAAACCAGCAACAGTGCCACATATTTCTTTGCTCTCGAAATCATATTAAATCTCCTGTCTGTCAAATATATTTCTCTATACATCTCCTTGTCAACATCCTGGTTTAATAAAATTGCACTACCGCATCAAATCCATTTATTACTGTTCAATGACCTGCGGTTCGGTACCCCCCCGCCGGATTTTATGTTTCTGATCGTCTTTTCCAGTACCTTCATCTCAACCGGTTTTGAAACATGCGCATTCATACCGGCTGCCAAAGAATGCTGGATATCCTCCGAGAATGCATTGGCGGTCATGGCAATGATCGGAATCTTCTTTGCCAGTTCATGGGAACTTCTACGGATTGCTCTCGTTGCCTCATAACCATTCATGACAGGCATCTGCACATCCATCAGGATCATGTCATAATCACCCGGAGCCGACTGTTCAAATGCCTTCAAAATCTCTTCACCATTTTCACAGATGGTGCACTCCGCGCCCTCAATCTTTAACAGTTCCGTCAGGATTTCTGCATTTATCTCATTATCCTCTGCACACAGGAACCTCATCCCCTGAAGGATATTACCATCCTGCTCATCTGTTTCTGCCTGTGATGCCGGAGAAACAGATCTTTCTTCTGCAATTTTCAGATCCATAAAGATCTCAAAACAGCTGCCCTGTCCAGGTTCACTTTCTACATCGATCGTTCCGCCCATTGAATCAACCAGATTTTTGGTGATTGCCATTCCAAGGCCGGTTCCCTGTATCTTATTTGTCATGGAATTTTCCGCACGGGTAAACGCATCAAAAATTGTATTTTGGAAATCTGCTGACATTCCCATACCATTATCGCTGACTAAAAAGCGGTACTTTGCATAAACAGATGAATTTGATCCACATTCCTCTGCCAGAAACTGAATTTCTCCGCCTTCCTGTGTATATTTAATTGCATTAGACAGCAGGTTACTGAAAATCTGCATCAAATGGACTCGATCCCCATTCACCCATTCATGCTGGATATTTTCTTTTGTAATTGTAAAGGTCTGCTTCTTTTCATATATTTGAGAATGAAATATCGTGTCAAGTTCCTGTATAAAATCCACTATAGAAAAGTCAGAATATTTGAAAACAGTTTTTCCGGCTTCAATCTTGCTCATGTCCAGAACATCATTAATGATCCCTAACAGATGCTGTGATGAAGTGTCAATTTTATCCGCATACTCTATTACCTTGTCTTTATCACTGGCATCATATCTGATCAGGGATGTCATTCCAATGATCGCATTCATAGGAGTACGTATATCGTGAGACATATTGGCAAGAAAACTGCTCTTGGATCTGTTCGCTTCCTGTGCCACCTGAAAAGCTTCCTCTGATGCCAGTTTTGCCTGACGCAGCTCTGTATTCATGGTTTCCAGCTTGGCATTATTTTCCCGTTCCACGCGGATCGCTTCCTGCTGATTTCTATGCATAACAAAAGAAATTCCCAGTATAACAAAGACAGCTACGATAACCGTAAAGATAACAATAAATATCGTGACAAAATTGACAAGTTTTAAGGTATTCGTAGCAACATATTCTGCCGGAACCAGAAAGATAAGGGTCCATTCGGCATTTTCCATTCTTTTTAACCCGTAAAAATATTCAGTTCCATCCAGTATTGCATTAGAATAACTGCAGCCTTTTTCTTCCAGTTCAGTCTTTGTCTTTTTAAAAGAAGAATCGTGAAGATACTTCATATTCTGTAAAACGGAAAAAACATTATGTCCCTTAATCAGTTCTACCTGATTGCTGTTAAACAGTTTAAATCCATTGTCATCCAATATATACACACTGTTGTTCCCATTATATGCATCACAGCTAAAATAAGGATTCAGCTGTTCCATATTCTGGGCAATTCCATAATAACGAATTGTAGTTATCTTTTCTCCATTCTGAAGATATATTGGCTCCGGCAAACGGTTCAGAAATACCATCTTTGACTGGTTATCCGTCATGGAATCAAAAACAAAACTGATCTTTTCAGGACTTTCTTCAAAATAATCCAGATCCCGGAAAAGTCCCATACTTCCGGATTCTGTATAATATCCGCCTTCTGAATCCACTGCCATCAACGTGATCTTATGATCTGCATATGCTGATAATTCATATTTCTTTTTCATATGTCTGCAGAGTTCATCTGTAGTCTGTATGTTTGCATCACGCAGATAATTACATTCTTCCGTTACCCGGTCCCAGTGGGAATCGATCACATCCTCCAGATTTTGAAACATCTGACGGGTAATCTCTTCCATCTGGTTTAACCGTTCCTCATAGATAATATCCTGGATATAAGTATGATACAGGAAAAAGAATGCAAAAAGCATCGCTATACCAGCCATACAGCATCCCAATATTAAATTCTGGTACCCCTTTGCCTTCTGCATCCTTTTCCTCCGCTTATTTCCATTCAGTGTCTGCTTCACTTAAAGTCTTAAATTGCCCAAAAAATTCTTTTACCGCATCCAGACCCACAATACCACTGTCTGTCACTTCCGTTTCTGATGCCAGTTTTTCACTGATTCCGGAAATTGCGACCTGATAAGTCTTTTCATCCTCCAGTTTCATATCTTCAGGATTTACCAGCATATATGGATAATTCTTACCTGTACCAACTGCATCATAACCTTCTTCATACAATGCCCGAATCTGTTTTCCTGTCAGCCTGATTGTATTAATAGTCCGTGACCAGCCAGTCGGAAGAATGGTACAGATATCATAGTCTGTAATATTCTTTGCATACAGTTTTCCGCTCACGCCATCATTGTTCTGGTTCGTGCCATTTCCACTGATCCATGTTCCAAGAGATATAAGAGCAATGTCACTTCCGGTCGCCTCGGCAAAACATCTGCCCACCAGCTTTGCACAGCTTTCCTGTGGGATTTCCTCTGTGACTGTTGTAATCACTTCCGGCTGGTTATTTACCACGCTGTCCTGATCCTCATCCAGCTGATCTGACACATCCTTTATTGATGCCTTATCCTGCATGAATTCCAGCATTTTGTTTCCGGTATTTACAATCGTATTTTCCCATCCGGCATAAATAAACGGTGTCGTATTCCCTGCATTGATCATATCTGAAATATCTGCATAGAAGGTGTCATCTGCCTTTGCATCTTTGAAAGGAAGTAGTCCTGCTTTTAATGTGCTGTCCGGATACAGGGCGCTGGTTCCTTCTACCGTAGACAGAACCTTCATGACTTTTAATGCATCTTCAAGTTTCTCAGGATGATTCTCCAGCTCTTTATTCAATCCATAATAACGATTTACATTTAGTAATAAATCACAAAGTAATTTTTGACTATCTTTTCAAAAGTTCTTATATGCCGGTATAGCCTATTGTTACAGGCTTTTCCGGCATTTTTCATTGTGGAAGATACTCTCAAATCTTCTTATATCCCCGTATGTTTTTGTGTTCAAAAGTAGTATGTGGAGTAGTAAATTCTCCATTTACTACTATGCAATCAGCCGCTTCATTTCGGTTATTGACGTTTCGGAAGTTGTGTGTGCGTAATAGTTCAGCGTCATATTGATGTTGGAATGTCCCATGATGTATTGCAATGCTTTAGGGTTCATTCCCGCATTTGCTAACGTGGTGCAGAATGTGTGGCGTAAGGTGTGCGGTGTCATTACCTTTGGCAATGCGACCTTTTGCGTTTTGTTGTATTTCCTTACAAGCCCCCGGAACATACTTTCATAGTTGACTGCCACTTTTGGCAAGCCGTTCCGGTTAAGGAACAGAAACTTTGTGTAGCCCTCTAAAATAACAGGCTGTACATATTTCCGTTTATTTAGCACCCGTTGAAATGCTTCCAACACTTTTTCACTCATAGGAATAACCCGGTTGCCGCTTTTCGTCTTAGGCGTTTCCACATAGTAGCCCACATCTGCAATCTTCAAAAGTTGGTGGTCTACATTGATAAGCTGTTTGTCTAAGTCAATGTCAGCTTCCGTCAGTCCGCAGAGTTCCGAAATGCGAAGCCCTGTCCCTAACAGTATGATAATCTCGTCGTAGTATTTCTGATAGACTTTATCATGCTGTACAAAGGACAGAAAAGCCGCTTCCTGCGTAGGGGATAGAGGTTCCTTTGGTTCCGTATCATCTTCAAGGACTGTGTTCAACTGGAAGTCAAATGGATTTTTACGAATACAATCGTCCTGTATGGCTGTGTAAAAGGCAGCCTTTAAGGAACGCTTGTGGTTGTTGATAGTCTTGAAGCCGTAACCTTTTTCTTTCATGCGTAACGCCCATTCCTTTGCGTCGGAGAGCTTCACATTTTCAATCCGGCAGGCTCCAAGTTTATCCTCCTGCAAAATCCGCATGAGCTGTTTTCGCCCCTGCTTTGTACCATGCCGCACATTTGCCCGGTGGCGTATCTGCTTTGCGTAGAGTTGGCAGACCGTCATTTTCTTTCCGATATGGTCGATACCGTCGTCAAGGTCTTTTTGGATTTCTTTCTCTTTTTCCCTCAACGCTATATCGTCGCGCTTTCCTGCCGGGGTTTTGTCCGTAGGCACTAACTTCCAAGAATAAACAAACTGCGGTTTCCCAAAGGTATCTATATATTTGTAGGCATATCTCCCGTCTTTTCTCTGGCTCTCTCCGGTGCGGAGAATACGATTTTTATTATCCCGTCTTTTTTCCGACATCGTTATGCTCCTTTCCATAATGGAAAGAGCCTTGATATGCTTGACTACATTGTACCACATTCAAGGCTCGATTTCACTATTAGATTGCGTCCACCGTATCAATCATTTTTTCAAACTGCTTACGCTTAATCTGAATACGGTTTCCGTTCATCATTACCCAGTCCGGGACGGGATTTTCTTCTGCCAGTTTCCGCAGCTTGCTTTCTCCGATACGGAAATATTTTGCTGCTTCTTCTATGGTAAGAGTGTACTTTTCCCAAATCGGCACGTCGTTATTGTTCAATTTGTCGTCCCCCTTTCTTAATGGGTCAAAAATCAATCTGTAACATAGGCTTTAATCGGACGGCTATTAGCGTAACCTCATGGGACTTGCACCCCTCCGGCGGTCTGCCGAAGCCCTACCCATTGCCTGCGACGCTTCTAACGCTCGGACTATGGCTGTAAGGAAGTATCATTATGTATTCTGTGCGTTATCGCCCGCAGGCTGCTATCCCTGCTTTACGGTGTGGTATTTCTCGCTCGCTTTTCTGTTAAGAGAAAGGTCATGGCGTACCCGCCGCATGGCTCGGCACAAAAGGAACGTATCCGATTTGCCTTATGCTGCGTCGCCGTTCTATTGCGCCGCTTTCTTTATCAAAGAGCAGGGGGCTGTCTTGCGGTATGGAACGGAAAAGGGGAAAGAAGCGTTCCAATATCGCGTAGGTTATTCAGCCCGAAAAGTGAGGATAGCCCTCATCAGTCTTGCTTGCAGCCGTTCCCGAATATCCTCGTCAACGCCATAATAGACATTGCCGCGCTCGTCGTAGAGCTTCCGCATGGAAAGACTTGCTATGTAGCCGCTGAAATGCTGCAAGACCATTTTCATAGCGTCCGGGTCGCCTTTGCTCGCCGCCAAAATAACGGGATAGGGAACAAGGGCATTTTCCGGGTAGTCGTTTTGATTACCATTCGTTCCATTCATCAGCGTGTTCCTCCAAATATTTCTTTAACAGTTCAAAAGAGCTTGTCCGTCTGTACTGTATCGTGCTGCGCGACGTATTGAACATTTTTCCTGAATATTACGGGTACTTTTACACCACCTGTCCGGATTGAGGAAACCATTGTTCCGGATTGATGGAAACCGCTCTTCCGGTCATTAGGAAACCACTCTTATAATGGATGTAAGCATCGAATTTGATGCTAATTCATTATGAGGGAGGTCTTCACATGACCAAATATCGTGAAATCCTAAGGCTGACAGCCTTGGGTCTGTCTCTTCGTGACATTGAGAAAAGCCTCAAGGTTTCAAGAAAGACAGTTGTAAAGGTCCAGAAACGTGCAGATGAATTATCTCTGAGCTGGACACTGGACGAATCACTCACCGATGCCGAGTTGGAGCAGCGGATGTTTCCAAAAGATTTGTCTCCGAAATCCACTAAGCGAATGCCTGACTTCGACTACATCCGTAAGGAACTGCTCAAAAATGGTGTCAACAAGAAGCTCCTCTGGACAGAATACCTTGAAGAATGCAGTCAGAATGGTGATGAGGCTTTGATGTATTCTCAGTTCTGCTATTACATTCAGCAGAACGAGCAAAAGCGCCGGGCTACTATGCACATCCCGAGAAAGGCCGGTCAACAGATCGAAGTTGACTGGGCTGGTGATCCGGCAAAGATCATTGATCCGGATACCGGCGAGATCACCGAAGCATGGATCTTTGTTGGTGTCATGACCTACAGCCAGTATGCTTTTGTCGAAGCGTTCATCAATGAACAGCAGAAGGCATGGATTACCGCTCATGTCCATATGTACGAGTTCTTTGGCGGCGTTACGCCGATTCTGGTGCCAGACAATGCTCCTACAGCAACGAACCGTAAGCAGAGCGACAAATATGAGCCTGTCCTGATCAAATCCTATGAGGAACTGGCACAGCATTACAACACTGCTATCATCCCGGCACGGGTATGTACCCCGAAGGATAAGCCAATCGCAGAAGGAAACGTTGGCCATGTCTCTACATGGATCACAGCGGCGCTTCGTAATGAGCAGTTTTTCTCTCTGGCGGAATTGAACCAGGAAATCAGAAAAAAACTCAAAAAATACAACGAGGCTTCTTTTCAAAAGAAAGAAGGCAGCCGACAGAAGCTGTTTCTCGAAGATGAGAAGCCCTTGCTCATGCCCCTGCCTGCCACCCGCTTTGAATTAGCTGAACATCGTACCGCCACAGTACAGTTCAACTATCACATCGCCGTAGACAAAATGTACTACTCGGTGCCTTATCAGTATATCAAAGATAAGGTTGATGTGCGAGTGACCGATACCACAATTGAAATTTTTAAGGATTTCAGGAGAATTGCTTCCCACAAACGCCTGTATGGGCGTCCGGGGCAGTATTCCACAGTGCTCGAACATATGCCGCCAGATCACCAGAAATATCTGGAGTGGAATGGTGACCGTTTCCGCAAATGGGCAGAAACAATCGGAATCAATACCTATAAAGTTGTAAACAGTATCCTTACCTCTGGCCGGGTGGAACAGCAGTCTTACAGGGCCTGTATGGGCCTTCTGAAGCTTGCTGAGAGGAAGTCTTCACAGCAGCTTGAAAGCGCTTGTGCAAAGGCTCTGCAGTACTCGAATTCACCCAGCTATAAAAGTATCAAGAACATCCTTGCTGCGGATCATGGTGCTAAATCTGAACCACCTCAGAAGCAGACAAACGAGAGTTCTCAGTCCGGCATCACCCGTGGTGCCCGTTATTACGGAGGTAAGAGATCATGACAAACCAGAGTACGATTGACAAGCTTATTGAAATGCACATGACATCGATGGCTGATGCATTCCGTAACCAGCTGCAGGATGCCGCCATGAAAGAGATCCCTTTCGAAGATCGGTTTGGGATGATCGTTGATATCGAATATACATCCCGTAAAAACAGCCATCTGAAAAGGCTGATCAAGAACGCTGAGTTTGAGCAGCCAGATGCATCGATTGCGGCAGTCGATTACGGTCATAATCGCAAGATAAACCGTCAACTGATCGAACGGCTGGCAACCTGTGAGTACATCACAGAATACCGTAACATCTTCATTACCGGCGCAACAGGCAGTGGTAAAACATATCTGGCCTGTGCGTTTGGAATGGAGGCATGTAAGCGTTATTACAGCGTTAAGTATGTCCGTGTGCCAGATCTGCTCTTGGACTTACAAGAGGCCAGAGATGAAGGCCACTTTAAAGATGCATTGAAAAAATACACCAATCCCACGCTTCTAATCTTGGATGAGTGGCTGCTCATGAGAGTTACTGAAAAAGACTCAGCCAATCTGCTTGAGCTTATTCATAAGCGTCGCAAGCACTCATCCACGATCTTTTGTTCCCAGTATCTTGAGGAAGACTGGTACCAAAAGCTTGGTGGTAAGGACAACCCCCTCACAGATGCCATCATGGATCGAATCTCATTCGATTCATACAAGATTCCGATTATGAGTCTTGACCCAGAAAAGGATATTTCCATGAGGGAGGTTTATGGACTGGATCCATCTCAGGCACAATAACATACAGGCGGCTTCGCCGCACATAGCAATAACCTAAAGCGGTTTCCGCCTATCCGGACAGGTGGTTTCCATTTTTCCGGACAGGCGGCTTCGCCGCAACGGAATATTCATTTCCGATTTCCACGTCAGTCATGCCCTCGAAATAGTACAGAAGTATAGCAGTTCTCTTTTCTTCCGGCAGGGTGCGTATTGCTTCAAGCAATAACTTCGGGGTTATTTCTTTTCCTGCCATTTGATAAGTCGGCTCGGCTGTTTCAGCTTGAAAATATTTATCCGTAGTGTAAAGCTGCCGTTCCTCATGCAAGGCAAGGTCACAAAAAGAAACTTCCCGTTTCCTGCGTCGCCGGATTTCATCATGGGCGTTACAGGCTTCGTTGTGTAGCACCCGTTTACAGAAACTTTGAAAGACACATTGCTTCTGAAATTCTCTGCGATTAGGTTCCATGTAATCACCTCCTTTCTGCCGAAAGGCGGTAGTACCTCCCCTTTTCGCGGGATAATACAGACGACTTTTTTAAACGCCGGACGAAAGCGAAAATTTCTTTGAAAAATCTTCTGTAAAATGCAAAATGCGCCCATCTGCAAGGCGCAGACCGACGCATAGGAAATAACAGCAGTATTTAATTGATTTGATAGTTCATCTGTATAGTCGGACTTGTCCGGTGGGGGAGCTATACTTTTTTTAATGAATGTAACCTATGTATGCTGTATAGCAACAAAGAAATCCCCATAGCGGCAGCCCTCCTAAATGCCGCTAATTTATGTTAGCAGTAGACAAAAAGAAGCGGCGGCTCTAAAAATTAAAGCCACCGCTTCAAATGCGCGTGAAAATATGTCTGCGCTACGACGGCTTTTTTTCTTTTGCTGTCGTAGCGTAGAATTAGGAAGTGTGCATAAAAGACACTATTTTTTCAGTAGTGAGGAATCCAAATTACCAAAACTTGTTACTCCACACCGAATAAAACCTACCATATCAAGCTATTTGAATCAGAGTTCAATTCTTGCTTTTGATGGTTTATCTTCACAATAGATAACTTTAATCGTTGTTCCCTTGTCAGGAATTTTGTTTCCTGCGCCAATCCATTTTTGGCAGGTGTAATCTTTGACGCCTATCGTGTATTTGACCTTGATAATATGTGGAAAAGCTGCACCATCCATAGCATGGGTACGGACAGGTTTACGATTTACTTTTAACCACCATTGTTTTGTAACTGAAATTACAGTTCCTGTTGTTTCCTTTTCCATAAGTTATACCTCCGATGTTAATTTAGAATGAGTAATTTTCTATTTAGATAGCTACATATTAAAGCAAACTGCCCTTTAATCCTTTTTTGAAAACCAATACAGCCCTTTCGGTTCCCCAAAATGACATTGTGACAAGGCGATAGCTTTCCTTTTCCATTTCCTCTATTTTGGCATTGATTTTCACTGTCGCATTTTCAATAGTAATTTCTTCTAATAATTCTGTCCTATACATCATATCTTTACCTCCATAATTATTAAATAGATGATACATATTTTCGGTTCAATCTTTTTGGTATTTACCAACCTTTTTTTCTAACTGCTTTTTTCTTCTTACCAACAGTCAATGTACCGGGTTCTTTCTTTTTATTTGCAAGAATAATCATAGAAATCAAGAAAGTCAAAACTATTGTAATGAAAGCGGGGAAAATGTGATAAGTATAACCATATTCCGCACCACAAGTAGGGTCTACTAAAATCATGCTTGCTTTAATCGGATAATAATTTAACAGTGTTCCTTCAAAAGTTCCAAAATATCCATACACAAAAGCTAGTGCAACTCCACCCAAAAAATTATTTGCCGAACAACAGAATATCAGAATAATCGGCAAGACTGAAATATAAATTCCTATATTCGCCCCAGTAACACGAATAAACATATTGAGTAGATTGCCAAAATGAACTCCCGGAAATCCGACAATAATATTGATTACTAATGCTATCACACAACCTATAAGACTAAAGCTGATTGTCAACAGCAATAGAATAAGTAATTTTCCAGAAAGTAACTGTTTATATGGAATAGGAATTGTTAATATATTCTTCATAGTATCGTCTGTATATTCCCTTGTTATGATATAACCTGCAATCAGTGCAATAATAATCGGAAAAAATAAGGTACAATTACTAATCATAACCTGTTGCATAAAATAGTCAAACGTCCATGTCGGTCCACCGTTGGCTGTGGAATAAAACAGTGACAGCAACGGAGAAAGTGTTGTCATAATAATTCCGGCTTTTATTACAGAATATCGTTTTAATTTTAAAAATTCAGTTTTTATTATATTTCTCATATCTTTTACCTCGTCCATTTTTTATAAAAGCAAATTATCAGCCACAAAGAAAGTACAACTGTAATTGCCATAATAAAAATTGTATGGAAAGTAGTTGGTACAATCGCATAGGCTTCCGGCAAAAGATTATCTTTTTGCAAATTATCCATCATTAAGCCGCTTGTCCAGTTCATAACACATATAACCGGAAAAGAATTTAAGAAAGCAATTTTGGCAGCACTTATAGATGTCCCAATCGTTCCCAGTATGCCCCAGTTAAAAATGGAATAAAAAAAAGCAAGCAGGATAGAAAGTAAAAAACTTTTGTTAAAGTAAATAATTAAAAATACAATCGGTAAAGAAGCTGCTACGATAAGAACTCCAAAAATAAGGCTCATAAATATCTTATAAGTCATACCGTAAACCATTCCTACATGAAACAATTTACAAAACAACGCAACAGACAATGTGCTTATCAGACAAAATGCAACGCTGAAAATAAAGAGCATAGAAATTTTTGCCATAATGAGTTGTGTATTTGTAACTGGAATTGTTCTAAGGTTTTTGGAAGTATCACAATCTCTTTCTATAAAAAACAAAATAGCGGCAATGATACCAATTAGACATGGAAGCAAAAAAACTAAACCATATCCCAACATCATTGTATAGACATAATCAAATCGGGTTTGAAGATAGTGTTCTGTTGTATCTGCACCAGTTCCCGCCTTTGCCATATATGCCAAAATCAACGGAAAAAATAACGACAATGACATCAGTGCATACAACAGTCTTTTTCGCTTTAATTTCCAAAATTCGCACTTAATCAGTTTAAGCAATTCCTTCGCCTCCTGTCACACGCTTGAAGTAATCTTCAAGACTTTCTTCACAAGTATGGGCTTCTGATACCTCCAATCCATTTTCTACAAAAGCAGTCACGATTTTTCCTACGGACAAATCAAGATTATGCAAGCGTAAATTGTGGTCGTCCTGTATAGAGAAATGACTCTCATGGAAAGTACGCTCTAAAATTCTTGCTGCCTGTGCGGTATCAGAAAGAGTAAATCGGATATGTTTGCTGCTTTTTTGTTCCAGTTCCGCAAGACTTTCTTCTTCCAATAGTGCGCCATGGTCGATAATTCCAATATCATCTGCTAGCAAAGAAATCTCCGAAAGGATATGACTGGAAATTAAAATTGTTTTTCCCTTTGTATCGCAAAGCTCGCGAATAAAAGAACGTACTTCTGCAATTCCAATCGGGTCAAGCCCATTGATAGGTTCATCTAAAATCAGAAGTTCAGGGTCGTGCATAACTGCAAGTGCAATCGCAAGCCGTTGTTTCATACCAAGAGAATACTGGGAAAACAGTTTTTTGCCTTTATAAGGCAATCCTACCAAATCCAATGTGTTTTTAATTGAATGACGGTTGGGTATGCCCCGTAAGGTAGCAAAAATTTGTAAGTTTTCCGTAGCAGTCAAATTAGGGTAAAAACCGGGTGACTCAATCAGACTACCGATACGGGGCAACAATTTCTTTTCATTCCCCTGCAAAGACTTTCCCCATATTTTAACTTCGCCGGAAGTTGGCTTTGTCAATCCAAGTAGCATTTTCATAGTGGTCGTTTTTCCGGCTCCGTTTCTTCCAAGCAGTCCGTAAATTCTCCCTTTCTGCACATGAATATTTAAGTCAGCGACACTCTTTTGTGAGCCGTACTGTTTGGTAAGATTTTTTGTTTCAATGATATAATTTTTGTCCATATTCAAACCTCCTGTTCTGTAAACTATTCTATCATACCAACCTTGCATTAACCTTGCCGCAACCTTGCATTAACCTTGCAATTTGAAATATTGTCCCAAAAATAATTAAGGCTCCCGTCAAAAGAACGGGAGAACCTTAATTTGCTAAGGGAAAAAGCAAAGTAAATTCCGTTCCTGTTCCCTGTGTGCTATTTGCTGTTATTGTGCCGTTCATTTTTTCTACAAGTTGGTGTGCGATAGAAAGCCCAAGACCGCTGCCTTTTTCAGACCGTCCCTTATCGCATTTATAGAGCCGTTCAAAAATATGCTTCAAATCTTCTTTTTCAATCCCTATTCCATTATCTGCTAATCGGATTTGCATATTTTTTTCCTGCTTTGATAGGATTATTTCTATTTTATCCGCATGACTGTGAGAAATTACATTCTGAATAAGATTGTTCAATATCCGCATATAGCCGTCCGTATCAAGTTTTACCCGGAAAGGCTGTTCGGGAATATCAATATTGTAATCTATCTGCTTATCTTCAAATATGGATATCCAGTCAATCAAGATATTTCGTGTCAGCTCCGCAGCTTCAACAATATTTATATCCATAGCAAACTCATTAGAATTTAATTTGAACCAGTCAAAAAGAACATCAATATATTCTTTCAAATCGTGAGCTTTGCGGCGGGCTGTTTCGATATAGTCGTCCCTGTCTTTTCCTGTAACAATTCCTTTATGTGCAGCGTCAAGATACCCAATAAGCGTTGTAAGCGGTGTCCGAACATCATGGGAAAGACTTGTCATAAGCTGTCGGTTTGTTTCTTCTGTCTGCCGGACAGTAGAAAGCCTGCTCTCATAAGACACAACAATCTCATTTATTTCATAGGCAAGAGGGGCTACCAGTTCATTTGTTGCAGATAAAATACGTCTGTTTCCATTTCCGTTTTTTACATCAATCAATGCGTCTGTTATCTCGGCTATCTGTTTTTTAACACGTCGAATAGCAAAGCAGGAAACAAGAATAGAGAAAAGTGCAATTATTATGGATAGAAAAATGACTGCTTCCATAGAAAATCAAACCTCCTTGTTAAAACGATAACCGATACCTTTAATCGTTTGAATATATTTTGGACTTCCGGGATTTACCTCTAATTTCTTGCGAAGTCGGCTGATAATCGCCATAATGTTGCTGTCATCATAGAAATATTCCTCTCTCCACACTTCTTCATAAATCTGTTGCTTTGTCAGAATTTTCCCTTGATTTTTCGCGCAGTATAAGAGTAAGTCAAATTCTTTTGGAGGCAATTCAAAAGTTCCATTTTCCGTAGTAACAGAACGATTTTCAATATCAATTTTCAACCCGTCAAATTCAAGTTGCTGTGATATTCCGTCCTGTTGATTGAAACGGGTATAACGGCGTATAAGGGAAACGATACGGGCTATCAGTTCGTCCATGTCAAAAGGTTTTGTCAAATAATCATCAGCTCCTGCCCTTAAACCGCGTACTTTAGAAGCACTGTCATTTTTTGATGTAAACATCAAAATCGGCAGGCTGCTTTCTTTTCTAATTTCTTCCAATGTTTCAAATCCGTCCATACCAGGCATCATAACGTCCAGTATCACAAGTTGATATTCTCTCTCTTTTAATTTTTGTAATCCCTCTTTTCCCGTATTACAAAAATCAGCTTCTATATCTTCTGATAGCACGCTGCGTTTAATCAGCGCACAAAGTTCCTTATCATCATCTATAATCAAAACTTTATTCATGGTATAGCTCCTTTCCTTGTTTGGTTCTACCGTCAATCGGTTTTTCCGCGTCTTTTGGTATCAACCACATATACCCAAGTTTTGAAACACCCTGTATGCGTTTCTCCCTGCAAAGTATCTGTACCCGCCTTCCAGAAATTCCCCACTTCTTTGCTGCTTCGGGGCAAGACATATATTCCATAACAACACCCGTCCTTTCTGAAAATCTTATCATAATAATTATAGTCGGACACACGAACAATAGCAAGTATATAAATATGAATTATTATGGCTATTTAGTGGAACTGTATAGACATATCCAAAGAGAAAGGGGAACAGTAAAATGTAACTGGGTGAATAAATATAGCAAAAAGACCGGTAGAAAAATATGACTTCAAGGCATTTGGAGAAGCTATAAAAGCTGCGCGGACGGGGCGCAAAGAAAGCCGCAAACAGGTAAGTGATGAAATGTATATTTCTCCTCGCTATCTTGCAAATATCGAAAACAAAGGACAGCACCCCAGTCTGCAAATCTTTTTTGAGCTTATGCTTCGTTACAATATATCCGTAGACCAGTTTCTTTTAGATACGCCCACCCAAAAAGATACAAAGCGGCGGCAGCTCGACGCTCTCCTTGATGATATGAGCGATAATGGCATACGGATTGTAACGGCAACTGCAAAAGAAATTTCAGAAGTCGAAAAAGAGGACAAATAAATGTGTCCGGCAAATTGAATATGATTTAGGAAGCGTTGTAATCTTTACAGATTGCAGCGTTTTTCTTTTGCTCTTTTTTGGCATATAGAGCATTGCGTTGTAGTAACCAGTGAGGAAAAAACTTTCGTAGCAAGCATAGGAAAAGAGTACCCTTTTCCGTATTTTCTCCCTCCCGTCCTGCGGTGCGTCGGTTGAAAATTGCTTGTTGGGAAGTGTCCCAAACCCTCGGAACGGAAAGGAGTGATTGCATGAATGGACGCAAAAGAAAAGTACAAATCAAATTCTATGTAACAGAGGAAGAACGGGCATTGATTGAGCAGAAAATGAAGCTCGTCCCCACCCGGAACATGGCGGCGTATCTTCGCAAGATTGCCATTGACGGGTATATCATTCAGACAGACCATAGCGACATAAAAGCCATGACAGCGGAGATACAGAAAATCGGGGTCAATATCAATCAGATTGCAAAGCGTGTCAACGCGACAGGCAGCGTCTACCAAGAGGACATAGAGGAAATAAAGGGGGTGCTTGCGGAGATATGGCGGTTACAAAGATTAAGCCTATTAAAAGCACGTTGAGCAAAGCCCTTGACTATATCCAAAACCCGGATAAAACAGACGGGAAAACGCTTGTGTCCTCCTTTGGGTGCAGCTATGAAACGGCAGATATTGAGTTTGGATTTACGCTTGCACAAGCCATAGAGAAAGGGAACAATCTCGCCCACCATTTGATACAGTCCTTTGAGCCGGGGGAAGTGGATTATGAGAAAGCCCACGAAATCGGGAAACAGCTTGCCGACGCGGTAACAAAGGGACAGCATGAATACGTCTTAACTACCCACATAGACAAAGGGCATATCCATAACCATATCATTTTTTGTGCGGTCAATTTTGTTGACTACCACAAATACAATTCCAATAAACGCAGCTACTATGGCATACGGAACATGAGCGATAAGCTGTGCCGGGAAAACGGGCTGTCCGTTGTCGTTCCGGGTAAGGGCAGCAAGGGAAAAAGCTATGCAGAATATCAAGCGGAAAAGGTCGGTGCAAGTTGGAAAGGCAAGCTGAAAATTACCGTTGATACGCTTATCCCCCAAGTGGCAAGTTTTGAAGAATTGTTGCAGCGGTTACAGGCAGCGGGCTATGAGATAAAGCCGGGAAAATATATCTCCTGCCGCGCTCCGGGACAGGAACGGTTTACCCGCTTAAAAACCCTCGGTGCAGATTATACAGAGGAAGCAATCAAAGAACGGATAGAGGGCAAGCGCACAAAGGCGGCGAAAGCTCCCAAAGAGCAGCGCGGCGTATCGCTGCTTATTGACATTGAAAACAGTATCAAGGCAGCGCAGAGCCGGGGCTATGAACAGTGGGCGAAAATCCATAATCTGAAACTGGCTGCAAAGACTATGAATTTCTTGACAGAACATAAGATTGAGCAGTACGCAGATTTAGTCAGCCGGATTGAGGAAGTAAATGCGGAAAATGAAAAGACAGCAGACGCATTAAAGAGCGTGGAGAAACGTCTTGCAAACATGGCGGTGCTGATGAAGCACGTTACCACCTACCAAAAGACAAAACCTGTCTATGAAGCATACCGCAGGGCAAAGGATAAGGACGCATACCGGGCAAAGCAGGAAAGCAGTCTGATACTCCATGAAGCAGCGGCAAAGGCACTAAAAACGGCGGGCGTTTCCAAGCTCCCGAATGTCGCCGCGCTACAAGTAGACTATGAAAAGCTCCGGGAACAGAAAGAAGCCCTTTACGCGGACTATGGCAAACTGAAAAAACAGGTCAAAGAGTACGACGTTATCAAACAGAACATAGACAGCATTTTACGGCAGCCAAGAGAGCCGGAACGGGAAAAAGGGAAAGAACGCGGGGAGTAGTTTTGTTCATACTTGTGTGATATAATAGTTCCTATCAAAGACAGTAGCCACATACTAAAGTGATACATTTTCAGCAAAGGAAGTGTCAGAAAATGGAACAGGAAATGCCGGACTATGAAACGATATGCGCTGCCGTTGTGGACGAAAAATGGGCGTTGGAAAAGGTGCTTGATTGTTACGGCGACGAAATCAACCGCCTTGCAATGGTAAAAAAGTGTCAGCCGGACGGGACTATCAAAGAGGAAATCGACGAAGATTTACGGCAAACACTCATAATGAAACTGTTAGAAGCTATCCCACAATTTCCAATGGAAAAGGAGTGATACCATGACACGCGGAGAAATTTGGAAAGACTTTTTCAAGAGAAACGTTTTGCCCGCCGTTATTGCATTGTTTTTATTCTTCATGTTCAAGAACATCTTTACAGAGGACGGGTAGACCAATTACTTTTATGTATGGCTGTGCTGCGGTATCCCCTTTGGCATTCGCCGTATGTTCGTATGGCTTGTACCGCATGGATATGACATAGCTGGAACGGTGGGTATCGTTGCCATTAACTTCATTTTGGACGGCATTATCGGCGGGGGCATTTTAATATGGCGGCTTGTCGTTGCTACGTGGTATATCCCCCTTACGATATACCGTTTACTTACCGCAGATAAGAGTGCAACCCCTCAAATCAATATAGAGAAAGGATTTAAAAGTTATGAATGAAAGAGAAAGAATTATTCATTTATGGTTTGATATGTGGCTAAAACAACAAGATTTAGGGATTGATAGTATTTTTACAGAAGATGTGATTTACACTGAAAGTTGGAGTCCTAAGTATGAAAGTCGAAAAACAGTAAAACATTGGTTTGATGAATGGAATACTCGTGGAAAAGTCTTAGTGTGGGATATTAAACAATTTTTTCATAAGGAAAATCAAACTATTGTAGAATGGTATTTCAAAAACAAAATGAATAATGGTAATATTGAAGAATTTGACGGAATTTCTTTAATAGTATGGACGGAAAATAACAAAATAATGGAGTTGAAAGAATTTGGTTGTAATCTCAATACCTATAATCCATACGCCCAAAATGATATGCCACAATTCAGAGATGAAAAAACAAAGTGGTTTTGAAGTTTTAAAAGCCGGGACGCAGACAGTCGGTAAAGACTATCCGCGCCCCGGCTTTCTTATGGGTACAGCGATAAAATGTTACGCAGTAGAACGCCATTTTTGAGGGAAAAGGTATAAAACCCTTGCCGCGTCATTTTCACACCCGGAAAGCCCTGTAAATCAAGGCTTTTTTTGCCCCTACTGCGTAACAAGGGCGCGTCGTTTCCTCATGCGCTCCGCTGCCTGTCTGCGGGTAATACGCTTCCGGCAGTCCGGGCAGTATTTGACGCTGTTAGAGGTGGACGCAAAAGAAGCTCCGCACTCGGTACAACGCTTTTTATCCTCGGTCTTGAAAAGCTCTGCATACAGCAGCTTATCAAAGGGAAGTACGGCGGTCTGAAACCATTTGCATAGAAGAGAATAGGAAATAAGCTGCGGGCAGACACATTCCTCCCCGTCGTCCAGTAAAATACAGTGTCCGTTATCGCAGTTGCAGCACTCCTTTTTTACAAGGCTGTTGACTTTCCGGCTTTGGGGCGGCGTAAGCCGCTTTAGCCCGGTCATACCTCATCAGCGGCGAAAATGGCAAGCTCCGTATACTCATTTTCTGTCAGAGGTGCAATTTTCGCAAGGGTGCGCTTCGCCAGTTCCCGCATATCCTCGTCCATAAACGGCAGCGCAGCGTTGATGTTCTCCATAAGCCCGCGCTTACCGCCCTCATTGTAAATGCTCAACAGGTTTGTTTCTTCAACGGTCAGTCTAATCATGCTCATACCTCCAATTCGTGATTTTTTGATTTTGCCGCTTTTTTCTGTGCGGTTTTTTCTTTGTCTGCTCTAAGCTGCGCCCGGATAGAGGGCTTCTTTTCCGTTTTTGCTGCCTTGCCGCGTTCCTTGTCAGCCTTGACAGCTTCCGCAAGGTCAACAAGGGAAATGGTTTCTCCTGCCTTTACCTTTGCTTCCAGTTCTGCGGTAGTCGGGGTGTTGTTTATCTGCCCGTCAATCATGTTGTAGTTTTGCTCTGTGGTCTGCTCGGCAGCTTTCAGATAGTTCTCTGGCTGAACGGGAACAGCAAAAGCCCTAGTGCCGTTCCCCATAATCAGATATTTTCCGTCGTCGGACTGGTGGTGCAATCCATATCCGGCAGCTTCCATTTGCTCGCGGCTCATGGCGGTTACATAGAAAGTCCCTCTCGGTGTTTTGATTGTTTCGCCCGTTTCCAAGTCGGCGGGAATGAGGGCATTTTCCTGCTCCTTGAAAAACTCCGGCACTTCCTTATAACCGAAGCTGTCTACATAGTGGGCGGTGTCCTGCCCGTTCTGATGAAGCACCACCACGTCGGAAACGGAAAGGCTGTGTCCCTTAAAATCTTTCGGGTGGTCGATATTAAAGCGGGTGTAAATATCTTCAAGGGAAGTCCCCGGCGTAAGCTCTGCGGAATAGACAAGTGTATAGTTTTTCGCGTCTACCCGGTGTCCTGTGGCAGTCAGACGGTCGTAAGGTTCAAAGCGCAAATCTCTTGTTTCGTCCCCGCCTTTTATCTGATAAATGGAAAAGGTGTCTTTGTCCTGTGGGGCTTCCTGTTCCGGCTGCTCCTGTGCATCTACCTTTTGCGCCCGGATATGCGCCCGTTGTAACTCGGTAGGCTTTTCCCCCGTAAGGGGTACAATCGCCTTGACATAATCAGCCGCATAATAGGCGTTACTGGTAAGCTGCCGCTGCCATGCCCCTGCTTTGGGCGACCAACGGAAGCCATTACTTTTTAGGGCTTCCCGCGTGGCTTCGTCCGGCTTATCCTCAAAGAAGATTTGCAGTCGGTTCGCTTCGGTGTTTGCTTCCACCTTGCCGCCGTCAAATTTCCAACCCACAAAACCGATTTCTTTTTGCTGTGAAAGAGATTTGATACGGTCTTTCACGCGCCGGATTTCTGCACTGTTGTTGGATAACGCCCAAGTCGCAAATGGCTTGTCCTCCAAATGCCAACTGCTCGCCATGTCTGCTTTCAGTTTTTCCAGTTCCTCCGGCGGTAAATGCGGGCAGCCGTCAAGGGTCTTATGCTTACGGTAATAGGCGTTTACGGCTTTCATGGTTTCCTGTGATTTTTCAAGGCTTTCCAGTTTCTTTTCTAACTTCTGTACTGCCTGCGGGTCGTCTGCGCTGATACCGCCCATGCCGGTACTGCGGATTTTATCAAGAAGCCCTTGTATGTCCTGCCATTCCCGGTAATTGCTGTCGCGGGCTGCGTTCTGCTTTTCTTTCTTCCTTGTGGGGAAGTTAGAGCCGCCCGCAATCAGGATAGAGGGAACACGCGCGTCAATCTCATAGCCTTTATTCATGTTCGCCGCCAGTTTCCGGGCATAGGTGTCAAGCAGGCTGTCGATTTTCTCATGGTACATCGGGTCTACCCGCTGTTTTTGCCTTTCTGCGATTTGTACGGCTTCATCTACATAATGCCTGTATTCAGCCGTCGCGCTGCCTTGCTTATAATCGGAAAAGCTGTTCATATCCTTTGCACGTTTGGCGGCAGCTTCATTGATAGGATAATAAGGGGCGGCGGGTGCAGCCTGTTCCGGCTGTGTTTCTTTTTCCTGTACCGGGGCTGTTTCTTCGGGAAGCTCCGGCGTGGCGGCTTCTGCTTCGGGCTGTTTGGTAGCTTCCTGTGCGGGCTGCGCCTGTTCGGTGGTCTGTTCCTTATCCTGTGCCTTTTGGATTGCTGCAAAATGTCCGTCTATGGTATCAATCAGATTTGCGGCGGTGCTGCGGATTGTTTCAAGAGAGCCTTTCAGTTCTGCAAGTTCTTTTCCGCTGCTCCACCCGGCGATATATCCAAAAGAATAGTCCGACGTATCAAGCCCGTAATGTTGGCAGACAGCATAGGCGACGCTTTCCGCCTGTACCTCGCGGGTACGGCGGTCGGGGCGTTCCGGCATAGCAAGGGCAGTATCATGCAGCGTGGCGTGGGCGATTTCATGGATTGCGGTCTTGATATTCTGCAATTCGTCCATGCCCTCGTTGATGATGATACGCTTTTCCTCATAATTGCAGCGTCCTTTTACGCCGCCGCTTAGTGCTTCAAATCCCATAGCAAAGGGAGAAGTCTTTTCAAGGGCAGCGAAAAAATCCTTGTATTGTTCCACGTTGCCCGTCAGCTCATAGGTAAGGGCAGGAAGCTCCTTTCCCTCGGTCTGTGAAATATCAAAGACAGATACCACACGAAAGGCGGGTATCTTGATTTCCTTTTCCTCGGTAACAGGTTTCCCGTCCTTATCGAAAACAGGCTTTTGGGTGTCCGGGTCGATTTTTTCCACCTGTTTCTTAACGGTAAACGGGGACGGCGCAAGTATCTTGATAGCTTTTTCTCCCGGCTTTACATGGCGGTCAAATTCCTTTTCCCATTGTTTATAGCCTTTCACAAGATTGCCGCCCTGCATGGCGATAAGGATTGTATTGTTAAGGCTGTAATCATGGAATTTTGACATAGTACGCAGATAGTCGGCGTAACGGTCGCTTTCATACAGTCCTAAAATCCCCTGTTCCAGTCGGTCGGTAATCTCTTTCATCTTGTCAGCGGGCTTTTCAGAAGATAGGATAATCGGGAGAACCGGGGGCTGCTCTGTGGCGGTGGTCGGTATAGCTGCGGAAGCGTCAAGGTCTGCCTGTTCCTTTTCCTGTACTGGCGGCTGCGGCGTTACCCGGTATTCCTCCGGCACGTCGCGCCCGTCATACCATTCTGTAAAGGTATTACGGTTATTGTAGATATAGCCCTGCTCGGTAAATCTGCCCCCGTCATTGATAGCAGCGTCCCGCCCGTATTCCTCATACATGAAATATTTTTTTGCTTCTTCGGGCAGCTCCAACTCGTCCAGTTCTTCAATCAGATAATGCCCGTAATCTTCCTCACTCTGTACGGACGGATAAAGCCAGTAACAATCAAGGTTTTGTGCAAGGTTGATAATGTCCTGCAAGTCCCTTGTATGGTCGCCGTATGCCATAGCTGCAACAAATTTTTCCCTGTCGTCGTCAAACTGCATTTTCAAAAGTTCGCTCAAATAGTTCAGCTCGTCAAGGCTTTCAAGCTCGGTCAATTTTCCTGCCAGTCCCGCAATAGAGGACTGGTATTCTGTGATATGCAGCTCCCCGTAGTTTTTGCCGTCTATGCCGATACGGTCAAAGACTTCTTTCAAATGCTCGGCAGTCGTGGGGAATGATACCCATTCGCCCGCAGGTCTGCCCTCGGTGTACTTTCCAAGATTAGAAAGATACCCGCTTAAAATCGGTTGTTCCATGTGTTCGCTCCTTTCTTTCTCAATCATGCGGTGCATAAGCTCGTAGTCCTCCATGCTCATGCTCCCGTCAAATAGATAGGGGTCGGGTTCTTCGCCGTCCCGGTAGGCTTTTTCAGAGAAAGGCAGCCCCGCAGCGTGGGCGGCGGCTCTTGCTTCCTCGATAAGCTCCGGCGGCAGCCTGTCGTCGTGGGCTTCGATAAATTCCCCGATATTGCTATATCCGTTTTCGTAGTGGCGGCGCACCCCGGCGGTCAGCTCGTCAAGGTTCCTATCCTCGCCAAGATAGCCGGAGTAATAGCCGTTTACCACAACGGCGGCAGGGTCAGCCTGTTTGATTTCTTCCATGCGGCTTCTGTCCTCCGGGTAGAGAATATCGCTCATTTCAAGGTGGAAATATTCTGCGTTCCAAGAGCGTCCCGTTTTCCAAAACGCCACCCAAGCGATACCGTCCCTTAATTCTTCTTGATAGTCCTTTACGGTGTCCCGTAAACTTGCCATGTGTAACCTCCTTTCTTCGGTTTCAGAGGGTTTGGGAAACTTCCCAACAAGCAAAAATCCCCGCCGTTCTCGGTAGAGAAAGCAGGGATTTTACGGAAAAGGGTACTCTTTTCCTATGCTTGCTATTCAGTTATTTTTTCTTCGGCAGTTCAATGCGGTAGTTGACATATCTCCCGCCCGTATCAGCCAATACGATAGTTCCGTTGTAGGTTTTGCCTGTCTTTGGGGAATAGAGCTTTTTCACATTTACCTTGCCGGATTTTAAGAGTGCAGCGGCAATCTTCGGGGTAAAGGTTACTTTTCGTTCTTCAAAGAAACGGTCATTTTTCCACATGGTAAAGATACATTCTTTGTTGCTGCAATAGTAGTTTTTCTTTCCCTCATAGACAGGAGAACCGCAGCGGGGGCAGCTTCCCAACGCTTCCCGTTCCGGCTTGAACATCTGCGCTTTATCATCAGAAAGAAACGGATAGGTCTTTACCAGTTCCCGCGCCATATTCTCGATACCCTCCATAAATGCGGCGGGGTCTGCCTTGCCTTTTGCAATCTGCGTCAGATTGTTTTCCCATTCTGCGGTAAGCTGCGGGCTTGTCAAGGTGTCCGGCAGGACGCACACAAGGTTGATACCGTCTTTTGTGGGAAGTAGCTGCTTGCCTTTTCGTTCCACAAAGCCGCCCTTTACCAGTTTTTCAATGACAGCGGCGCGGGTGGCGGGAGTTCCAAGCCCTTTGCGTTCTGCGTCCGGGTCGGTGTCCTCACTTCCGGCGCGTTCCATAGCAGAAAGGAGCGACGCTTCGTTGTGGGGCTTTGGCGGTGTTGTGTCATGCTCCGTTACCGTTGCAGCCGGATTGTCAAAGGTTTGTCCCTCGGTAAACGGCGGCAGGGTCTTTTCTGTGTCGCTGTCTGCGTCGTCCGTTTCGGGCTTGTTCTTTAAGGCTGCCCTGTATCTTCGGTCAATCTCTTTCCACCCGTCGGACAGCACCGTTTTTCCCCTTGCGGTAAAGGACTGTCCGGCACATTCAAAGACTGCCGTAACCGCTTCAAAGGTATGCGGTGCAGCGGTCGCCATAAGTAGACGCGCCCCGGAAAGGGTAAGGATATTCCTTTCGCTTTCCGGCAGCGCGGCAAGGTCGGTCTTTGCAAGCTCCATAGTTGGGATAATGGCATGGTGGTCTGATACCTTTTTACTGTTCAGCACCTTTCCAAGTTCCGGCGTGAAGTCTTTTCCCGCCATAAAGGAAAACTTCCCACAAAGCAGCTTGATAATGCCCGCCGCTGTGTCGCCCATGTCGTCGGTCAGAAATGCGCTGTCTGTTCTCGGATAAGTAAGCAAACGCTTTTCATACAAGGCTTGTGCAAGGTCAAGGGTCTGTTTTGCCGTATATCCGAACAGGCGGTTTGCTTCCCTCTGTAAAGAAGTAAGGTCAAAGAGCTTCGGCGGAGCTGCGGTCTTTTTCTCTTTCACAAGGGAAGTACATACTGCCCGCGACGCTTCGCAAGTCGTTTTTAATGCGTCGGCTTCTGCCTTATTTGAAATTCGTTCACTTGCAGCTTCCGCGCCGGATAATGCAAGGCGTACATGGTAGTATTTTTCTTTCTTGAAAGTGGTAATCGCTGCGTCCCGGTCAACAAGCATTTTTAAGGTCGGGGTCTGTACGCGCCCCACGTTCAAGGTATGATTGTAAAGGACAGAAAAAAGGCGGGTGGCATTGATACCGATTAGCCAGTCTGCTTTTGCCCTGCATAATGCGGAAGCAAAGAGAGGGTCATAATCCCTGCCGTTCTTCAGACAGGAAAAGCCCTCTTTGATTGCGCTGTCCTCCATAGAAGAAATCCAAAGGCGGCGCATAGGTTTCTTGCAGCCTGCCATTTCATAGACAAAACGGAAAATGAGTTCTCCCTCGCGCCCTGCGTCGCAGGCATTGACGACTTCGGAAACGTCTGCCCGGTGCATAAGCTCCTTTAAGGTTTTGAATTGCTTTTCCTTGTCAGCGGAAACGGTGTATTTCCATTCCTGCGGCAAAATCGGTAAGCTGTCATAGCTCCACTTTTTATACTGCTCCCCGTAAGCGGCAGCTTCCGCAAGCCCTACCAAATGTCCCACACACCAAGAAACGATATAGCCGCTTCCTGTGAGAAATCCGTCTTTCTTTTCCTTTGCCCCAAGTACGGCAGCGATTGTCTGCGCCACACTGGGCTTTTCTGCGATAACTAAAATCAAATAAAAATCCTCCTTTCGGGTAAAAGAAAAGAGCAACCGATTTTTCGATTGCTCCTACAAGTGATTGTATAAAATTGTGCGATATGAAATAGTAAAATGATTTGACAAAACTAAAATTTATCCAATATTGAGTAAACTATGGATTACCCAAGGTTGAACTGTAACCATGATTATAAATGTGTAAATTGCAAACAAAGGCACTTCGACCATATCATTGACATTCTCAGATTGAAATTGTTTTCTTAAATTATTAGGCAAGACTTTTGATAGCAAATAATAAACCAAATATCCTAAACAGACTCCAACTGTATTTGTAATAAGGTCATTTATATCTGTTGAACCCCAACCAAACATCTGAACAATTTCAACAGATAAAGAGAACAGAAAACCAGTTAATACAACAGTCTTTATGTGATGATATTTCTTATACAGCAACGGCAGAAAAAATCCAAAAGGAACAAATAAAACAACATTCAGTATGGTATCTATTGGTCCACTTATCATACCGAGAAACGGAATCAGAGAAATCCTCGGACGAAATGATATTGTGCTTGTATAACCAATACCTGTTACGGTCAAAATCCCGAAAAGATAATAATAGAATAAAAATACAGCAGTAATATGGAGAAGGCTTTGCTTTCTTCCTGATTTTTTAAGGTATAAGAAATACAATATAAAAACTGGAACTATAAACACATATCCACTTATTGAGCGAATAAGAATATCAGAAATGGGTAACATATTTTTATCTCCTTTGCTTACTCTAAAAATTTGTTTAACTCTATCATTTCCTATGGTTGGAACAATTATATCATATTCCATATCGAAAGTACATCTTTTTATCGTTCCGGCTGTCGTTTTGCTTCAATCTTTCTAATGCAATACCCAACACAAGGGGACTGTCCCTTGTAAGGGCAGGAAGCGCAAGCCGGGGGATAAGGAACAGGCGGAGCATTATCACGCCGCCCGTTCGGTTTCTGTATCATCATCTTTTCAAAGGGATTGTCGGTAAACAGGGTCATAGGGTTTCTTCCTCCGTTTCTTCATCTTCGGGAGTTTCCCCGGTATCTGCTTCCGGCTCGTCCTCGTCGTAGTCCTCAAATTCAAAATCTTCAAGGTCGGTATCGCCCTTTACATTCTGCTTCGGCTTTAGAAACTTAAAGTAGTAGAACGCTGCGCCGCCACCAAGCAGGGCAAAGAGGACTAAGGCAAGCACCACACCGGGATTGCCGCCTTTTCCTTTCGGTTCTTCCGGCTGCTCGGTTGGTGTTGGGGTAGGTTCTTTGCCTGTGCAGCCTGTCATACTGGTAACACATACCGGGCAGGACGTGTTTACCTTTCCGGCTTCGCATTTCTCCGTACAGTTACAGATTTCCGGCTTTTTGGCAGCTTCGCCGTTTTCGGTCAGTGCCATAAGGTCGGCTTCGTCCACTTGATTTAGGAAATGTACGGTCTGTTCGCCCTCGGCGGCGCGGTCAATGAGGATATAGAAATAGTTGCCGCCTTTGGTGGTAACAGTGATAAGCTGCTTATTGCCGCCGTAATCGTCAACCAGTGTTGCGTTTCCCTTTGGGGTAAGGGGCGGCGTTTCCTCTTTTTCCTCCACAACTACGTTGCTGTCGTTGGTCGCGTCCCCTGCGGGCGGCTCTGTGGCTGCGCCCTGTGCATAGGCAGGGACAGAAAAACCGCCCATAAGGATAAGGGCGGCACAAAGGGCAGTCATGGTCTTTTTCAGTTTATTCTTCATCTGCATTTTCCTCCTGTTCTTCGTAGTCTGCCGCTTCGGTAGCGTGTGCGGCGTTCATGCCGGGAATACCGCTGCCGGACAGCATAGCGTTCAGTTCCTGCGGGGTCAGACGCATAGCTCGTACAAGCTGCACGATTTCAAGGTTTTCCGCTTCGGTTTTCTGCGCTTCCAGTCCTTTTAACTTGTTCTGATACTCTGTGATTTTCTCGCGGGTCTTTGCGATTTCCTTATTGATACGGTCGATTTTATTGTTTGCCATAGGTCATTTCTCCTTTCTTTTTGGGGCTGCTTTACCAGTTCATCAGCCCATAGCCTTTGATACATTGATAGTTAAGGTCATAGCTCTTTATCTTGCAGGCGTCGCCGGAATTGCCCTCAACGGTATAGACGCGGCTTCCGTCCCTGCCAAGCACAAGCCCCACATGGTCTGCAACACCGTCTAAATCCCAATCGAAAAAGATAGCGTCGCCCGGTGCGATATTCTCATAGCCCCGCGCGCCCCATTGTCCCCTTGACTGGAACCAAGGAACGCCCTGCCATTCGCAGCCTGCAAAGCGGGGTTCGCTTTTTCCGGCTTGATTGTAGCACCATGACACAAAGCAGGCGCACCATTCCACGCGGCTGTTAAAGCCATACCAACTCCAATAGGGATAACCGCCCACGTTTCCGACTTGCTGTTTTGCAAGCTCCATAAACTCCGGGTTTCCGGGACGTGTGCCGTTTACAAACTCCACGCCGCTTAAATCCTCGGAGGGGCTGCCGTCGGGAGAGCCGCCGCCAAAAATCAACGGTTTGTTGCCCTGTGTCTGTAAGTACACTTTGAACATTTCAAACTGCTGTGGGTTCAGCAGTTCTTCCGCAAGGGAAGCAATCGGCTTGTTTGTCAGCTTCACGTTCAAGATACGGTATTCGTATTCTTCCTCGTTGCCCTCCTCGTCGGTGGTGGTGCGTATCTCGATTTCTTCCGTCAGCGTCAAGGTGTACTGTAAGCCGAACAGCCGTTTTAGCTCTGCCTGTGCGCTCTGTGGGGTGTAGCTCTGTAAAAGGGCGGTCAGATAAGACGCAAGTTCGTGTGGGTTATGCCCGATAGTGTCAAGGTCATAGCGGTATTCATCATAGCCGCTGTGGGTGGTTTCGATATTGTCAATCTCACTTTGCAGTTCGTTTTCCATTGCAGCATAGCTCTGTTCCGTTGCCACAAGGTCGCTGTCCTCGGACGTGTAGGAAGTCCCTAACACGCTGTTCATGCTGCCGGAAAACATTGCCCCACAAGAGGAAAGCCCTACTGATACCATGATGAACAGAAGCAGCGCGGCGATAGCGATTATCACGCCCGCCGGGTGTCGCCCTACAAAGGCAGCCGCTTTCTTTGCTGCTGTCTGTGACGCTCCGGCGGTTGCTTTGGCGGTGGCTGCACCGCCTTTCTTTACAGTTTTTGCATACTGGCGTTTGATTTTTTGTTTCTGCATAAACCGGGAAAAGGGATTGCTTGTAAGCTGAGGATTTTCCTGCAAGACTTTGTGATACTGGAAGTTCACATTTGCCTTGAACGCTGCCTTTTCTGCCTTTGCTGCTTCCCGGTAGGGTTTCAGCTTATGGCTGCGGTAGCCCTGTTTGAATTTCCTTGTCCCGTACCTTGCGCCGCGCTCGGCAAGTTCCTCCGATTTGTGCGCGCCCTCCGCGCCGGAATTGTCTTTCTCGACGCTGTGGATTTTGTTGTGAACAAAAATACCCGCTTCCTGCGCGGGGCGGGATAACGGGTTGCTGTGGGCTTTGCCGCCGGGTATCGGCTTTTCCTGTTCCTCAAAGTGCAGGCGGGTCTTTGCCTTTCCTGCGGCTTCGTCAAAGGTGCGCTCCTTAACCAGTTTCTTTTGCTTTGGGATAGCTGCCTTTGCTGCGTCCAGTCGGTCAGCGGCTTTTTCCGATTTTTTGATGTAAGTTTCCAGTTCCGGCGTTGCCCGTTCTTCCTCGGTAAACTGTAAGCGGGAAGTGGAAGTACGCAAAGCAGTAGCTTCCTGCTCTTTTTTGACTTCCTTTTTGTTTGCTTTTCGGGTATGTGCTGCGTCAAGATGTTCTATGACGCGTTCCGCTGCGGCACTGTCCGGCTGTGAAAAGTCGCTGTCTGCTTCCCGGCTGCTGATACGCTCGGCGGTCTGCTGTGTTTCGTTTACCTCGATAAGCCCGTCGCGGGTCATTTTCTGTGTGATTTTATCGCGTGGTTTTAATTGCTTGATAGTCCTGCACCTCCAATCCGCGCCCTCGCAAGGGCGCAATATTCTGCATTTAATTCAATCCCGATATAATGGCGGTCAAGGCTTTTTGCTGCAAATCCTGTGGTTCCGCTTCCGAAAAACGGGTCTATGACAATCCCACCTTTGGGACAGCCCGCCAAGATACAGGTTTCCGCTAATTTCGGGGGAAAAGCTGCAAAATGCGCCCCTTTATATGGGACAGTGTTAATCAGCCACACGTCCCGCTTGTTCCGCGTGGTCGGCATGAGCGCGTCGTCATAGTAGCCACCGTCCCGCGGTCGGTTTAGTCCCTGCACCTTTCCTTGTCCGGGTATTTCCTGTGTGTATTTGCTGTTGGTGCTGCGCGCTCTGCGATACCGTTCTGCGGTAGTAGGTGCTAAGGGTTCTGCAATGGCGGCAGCGTCATAGTAATATTTCTTTTCCTTTGAAAGCAGGAAGATATGTTCATAGCAGCGGGTCGGGCGGTCTTTGCAGCTTTCCGGCATAGGATTTTGTTTTTGCCATATAATATCGCTCCGTAGATACCACCCCTGTTCCCGTAGGGAAAACGCCAAGAGCCAGGGAATACCGATTAAGTCCTTTTGTTTGCAGCCGGTAACGCGGCTGTTCCTTGCAATCCGCTGTCCGGTGCGTCCCTTTGGGTTTTTTGGGTCAGCATAGCCGCCTTTATTTCCTGTGCCGCAATAGGTGTCTGCGATATTCAGCCATAACGTACCGTCCTTTCTAAGCACCCGGTAAAGCTCGCGAAAAACAGAGGTCAGCCTGTCAATATACTGTTCCGGCGTATCCTCCTGTCCGATTTGTGCGTCAAGCCCATAGTCCCGCAGCGCAAAGTACGGCGGGCTTGTAACGCAGCAATGGACGCTTTCACTGGGTAATTCCTGCAAAGCACAAAGCGCGTCCCGGTTGATAATCACGTCTGTTTTCATAGGCTGCTCACTTCCTCCGGCTTCGTCGTCATAATGCGGTAAAGCTCGGTATCTTTCGGGAAATGGTCTACAAAGGGCAGCACCACATTTCCATAAAAGATAAGTCCCTCGCCTGCTTCGGTATGGGTTACATACTTCATCTGTTGCGGGGAGATATTAAGCTGCTTTGCAAGGATAGCCCGGTCGCCCTGCGCCTGATTGAGCATGAGGACAAAATCAGAGTTTTCAAAGATATTTTCCACCTCGCGTGAAGCAAGCAAGTCCTTAATATTCTGTGTGATAGCTGTCGGTATGCCGCCCCATTTACGGAAACGCTTCCAAATCTCCACACTGTAAGCTGCGGTCTGTTCCTCTTTTAAGAGCAAGTGAAATTCGTCCATATAGTAGCGGGTGGACTTTTTCTCTGCCCGGTTAATGGTAACGCGGTTCCATATCTGGTCTTGCACAATGAGCATACCTAACTTTTTGAGCTGCTTTCCAAGCTGCTTTATATCAAAGCAGACAAGGCGGTTAGAAAGCTCCACGTTGGTTCTGTGGTTGAATACGTTAAGGCTGCCGGAAACATACAGCTCCAATGCTGCGGCAATGCGGGCAGCTTCCGGCTCCGGCTGCTTTAACAGCTCGTCGTAAAGGTCGCCCAAGATAGGCATTTTCTCCGGGTCGGGGTCAGCAAGGTAGTCCCTATACACATTTCTTACAGCGCGGTCAATGACGGTCTTATCAACAGGCTGTAAGCCCTCCTTGCCGCCAATGACAAGCTCGCAGAGAGAAAGGATAAAATCGCTTTTCAGTGCAAGGGGGCTGTCGTCCTCGGAATAGTTGAGGTTCATATCCATAGGGTTCACATACTGGGGCGTACCGTCCATACCTTTGCCTGTCGGGGATAACCGTATCACTTGCCCGCCAAGCCGTTTTACAAGGGCAAAATACTCCGCTTCCGGGTCGCAGATAAAAATATCGTCGTCGGTAATGAGAAAAGCATTTGTGATTTCCCGCTTTGCCGCAAAGGATTTTCCGCTGCCCGGTGTTCCCAAGATAAGCCCGTTTGGATTTTTAAGCTGCTTGCGGTCGCAGAGTATCATGTTGTTTGACAGGGCATTTAAGCCATAATACAGGGCAGCCCCAGTCTGAAATAGTTCCTGTGTGATGAACGGGATAAAAATAGCGGTGCTGCTCGTCGTCAACCCTCTCTGAATAGGGATAAGGTTCTCCCCCAAAGGGATAGAGGACATCAGCCCCGCTTCCTGCTGATAGTCAAGACGGGTCAAGGCGCAGTTGTATTTCTGTGCAATGCCCGCCGCCGCGAAAATGTCATTTTCCAGTTTCCGCTTCGTGTCTGCCATGTTTACCACAAGGAACGTCAGCAGAAACATTCGCTCGTTGCGGCTCTGTAAATCCTGCAACAAATTCTTTGCTTCATTCCCAAAAGTGGCAAGGTCGGACGGGAGTATGTCAATATCGTAACCGCTTCTAACTGCTTTTTTCTGTTCCTCAATCTTCATCTTGTCAAGGTCAGTGATTTTGCGCTTAATGGTCTTGATTGCTTCCGACTGGTCGATACTTTTAATATGGAGATTGACAATAACCCCTGTTTCCAAGTCCAACATATCCGCTAAAATACGGTCGTTTAACTCCGGGGCAAGGATTTCAAGGAACGATACCGCCCCCGTTTTTTTCCCCATAGCAAAGTAGCGTCCCTCCCCGAACTTGAAAGAGGACGGGGCGATAAAGTCCTTTGTGGTAAGCCCTGTCGGGGTCAGCCAGTCATAGGAGAATGAGAACGGCTCGCCTGCCGGGTGGAATACCCCATGCAGCACCTTTAAGCGTTCATAGCCGGATAAGGGGTGCGCCGATACGCCAAGCACCTTGAAATTGTTGAGTACGTCCGTTTCGATACGGGAAAGCCGCGCCCTTGCCGCCGCCGGATTGTCCGCTTCAATGGAAAACGTGATGTACTTGTGCTTTACAAGCCCGTTGTTCCCTTTGGCAAGCTGCATTTTCAGCATATCGGAATATTCGGTGCGGATAGAGTTAAAATCATCATTTTGCGGCGGGATATGGATTGCCCGCGCTGCCTGTTCCTGCTGTGAACCTTGATTGATAAACGAAAGCTGCACATTTACGCTTGCGTCAAAGTAATTGAGAAAATCGCACCAGTTTTCAAAAATGGCGGTCTTGTCGTCTGCCTGTGCAAGCTGATAGTTAATGTCCTCAAAGGCAATGCTCTTTGAATATTTCCGCTGTGCCACTTTGCAGATACCGTCCGGGTACATGGCAAGGTAGGGAATGGTCTGCTGTGCGGTGTGGGCTTTGCCGTCCCCCTTTGCCTGCCGGATAACCGCCGCTATCTGTTTCTTTTCCGCGCGGGTCAGCTTACGCCTGTTTCCTGCGGCTTCCCGCGTCTTTTTTGTCTGTCCTTTTGACAATCGCTGATACCTCCTTTTCTAATGCCCGCTGTTTCTCCAAGAGTGCATATAGGTTTTCTGTCTGATATGGTCGCACTTTGGGGCGGGTAAATTTTGTCTGAATGATGTTCTTTATTACCACTTCAAGGGGCTGCCCATGCTTTTCATACATGGCAACCAAGAAGCAGGGAAGCATGACGACAATCATTACCATTGCCGCAAGGCTCGTCCCTGCGCTGTCTTTGAGCAAAAAGAAAAGCGGCAGTCCTATAAGAAGTGCCACTGAAAAACAAAGGATTTGCCGCTTTGTTAGATTGAAAGCGACTTTTGTTTTGACTTTGGATAGGTCTTTGGGTACAGGTACATACGCCAAGAAAAAACCTCCTTTCTGCCCTTAGTGGGCGTTGAATATGGATTTTGCCAGTGCGCCGGATTTGAACAGGGAGAAACAGAGGATAACGGTATAGGCTGCAAGGGAAAAAATCGCGCTGTGCAGATTGTCCGCTAAGACCATTTCGCCTACTAAAACCGCATAAATGCCGACGCATATCATAATGAGGAAGCCTTGAAAGCCCAGTGCAAACAGCCCCTTTAGGTAGTTGTTCCCAATCTGTCCCCATTCCCGGTTTGTCATAGTGGCAAAGGGGATAGGGGAAACGGAACAGTAGGCGTATATCTCAATCATTCTGCCGTAGAGGATAACGGTTATCAGTACGGACATGATTTTCATACAAAGGCTTACAAGGCTCGTTTCCATGACAAGTAACAGTAGTTCGGGGATTTCCATATCGTTTAGTCCCTCCTGCATGGCGGCAAGGGCTTCGGTTACGTCGATATTCGTATCGCCGCCGATTACCCCCGCCGCGCCGGACACAATATGCTGCGCCATATCAAAGACTGCCATTGTTATATCAAAGGTATGCGTTACCAAGAAAACGGCAACAAAGGCTTTGAAAAACCACTTAAAGAACATGAATGTGTCAACGTCGTGCATATTGTTTTTTTCCGTTACCATGCTGATAAGCTCATAACAGAGGACATAGGTAATGACAAGCCCCGCAATGGGTACAATCACATTTTCAGACAGATTTTGTATCATGTTGAAAATGTTCGCGTTCCACCCCTGCGGGGTCTTGCCTACCTCCGCTGCAATGGTGCCTACTTTTTCGTTTACGTCCCCGAACATAGTTGACAGATTACCGTTTATCGCGCCGATAAGGATTTCCTTTATCCATTCGTTAATCGCGTCAAGTATGCTCTCCATAGGCTACCCTCCGTAAACTTATCCGAACAGACCGGAAAGCAGAGGTACAAGGATAGTGCCGATAAGGGCAACACCGCCGCCCGCCATAAGCTGTTTTATCCCCAATTAGGTGTAAAACTCTGCTCGATGGCGGGCGGCGGCGTACAAAAAATCTATATGGTGTTTTTAAGAGAACCG